>JAIRUL010000017.1 GCA_031254445.1 Chitinispirillales bacterium | reverse complement strand
CGGTGAATGAGGGTTCAGAAAAGTTGAATCCGAATGTTGACTTGAAGAGCCGTGTGCGTTAATAGCGCAAGCACGGTTCTGTGAGGGGCGGGCGGCGTAAGCCGAGCCGTCTACTCGACTGCGTCGAGCGGTAGCCGCAGGCAACCGATTGACGCCGCACCAAGCCGCTTGCGGCATAGGGCGTAAGCCGTACCGGTTTTCGCGCCCCGTTGGCGCATGTTTTAAAAAGTAGCCTCCCCTAACCAAGGGGGGAGGCTATTGGGCGATAAGGCCGCCCTCGATAAACACGGTGATGGGAGGGGGGATTAAGCATCGGGGCGTTACGGGGCGGAGCCCCGTCCCCAAAAGATTTTGACTTAAAGACTTTAAAGATTTTAAAGGCTTTAAGGTTTCAACATCACCTCCCCATAGTAGCCTTAGTGTCGTTATAAAACTGCATCATCAGCTTCTTATCCGCCGCGTCGATAGCCGGATAGCGTTCCGGCCTTTTGAGGTAGTCGTTTATCCTAATGAGCCGGAACACCGAGGGCGGTTTTTTGTTTTCGTGGCAGCGGTATACGTAGAACGGTTCGTATCCTACTGACTTTAGGGTCGCCTTGCCGTCTTTCTTTATTAGCGTCGCTTCTAGTGTGATGCCGCCGTCGCGGTATCTGTCGCGTTGGTTGGAGACGAAGTTTCCTAGGGAGTATATGACGTAGACGGAGTCGTTTACGGTAGAGAGCGGTTGGACGACGTGCGGGTGCGAGCCGATTATCAGGTTTGTGCCGTGCGCGGCTAAGAACGCCGCCAGCGCGCGTTGCGACGCGTTCTCCGGGTTTTGGTACTCGTCGCCCCAGTGGATGCAGGTTATGATGTAGTCGGGTTTTAGCGATTTCGCCTTGCCGAGGTCGGCGGCGATTTGCGCGGTGTCGATCATGCTGACCACGTTGGGTTTTGCTACGGGGATGCCGTTTGTGCCGTAGGTGTAATTGAGTATGGCCAAGCGGAAATTATTTTTTTCGACGATAAGCGGATAGTTCGCCCTCCATTCGGCGGAGTCTCTAAATGTGCCGGTGTGCGCGATTCCAATGCTGTCCAGGGCGTTTAGGGTGCTCTCTAGGCCTTTCTTCCCTCTGTCGAGCGAGTGGTTGTTGGCCGTGACCAGCACGTTGAACCCTGTGTTTTTCAGGGCTTCGGCGAGCGACCTGTGGCTTGAAAATTCCGGGTACCCCTTGTACGGAGGCCCGGCGAGCGTCACCTCCAAGTTGGCCAAGGCGATATCGAATGCAGAGATGTAGTCTCCGATATATTGGAATACGGGATGATAATTGTAGCTGGTATCCCCCCCGTCCCGCCAAGCCCCGGTAATCTGCATATCATGCCCCATAACGTCCCCCGCAAAGACCATTTTAAGGGTGTCGGTTGAGGGTTGACCTGCGGCGATGCAGATGGTAAATGACGCTGCAAGAAAAATAAATTTCAGAGCGTTAAAAAGATTGGGCTTAGGAATTATCATTAAAAAATCCTTTGTAAAATAAAAGTTTTTAAAATATT
Organism: Chitinispirillales bacterium; assembly: GCA_031254445.1. Taxonomy (GTDB): domain Bacteria; phylum Fibrobacterota; class Chitinivibrionia; order Chitinivibrionales; family Chitinispirillaceae; genus GUT77. Next base: position 1,526 of record JAIRUL010000017.1, on the reverse strand, counting down.
TAAAATCAAAATCTTTAAATCAAAATCTTTAAAATCTTTTTCAGACGAAGCCTACGGCTTCATAACGTGTGGCGCAGAGCCGCCACACAAAGTCAACATCAACGTCATTCCTCGCTCTCCAAGAATTTTATTTTTTGTATCGCGATGCTATGCAGCGGATCAATATCCGTCACCTCCTTATACACCGCTACCGCGGTGCTTTTATCTCCTATCCGCTCATACGCCGCCGCTAATTGCAGTAGCCGCCGGATATTTTTTCTGTTGCCGTCAAGCGACAGCTCAAAATATCTTATAGCCTCCTTGAACATCTCGTTTTCGACGCAGACAAGGCCGGCTTTGTAGCTCGCCTCGCTGTGGTTAGGGTTGTTTTCTAGCGCGAGCACGAACTCTTTCAGGGCGTTTTCGTTATCGTTTAACAGCGTTCTGTACAGCTCGCCTAAATTGTAGTGCGTGTTGTAGTCGTATGGGTTCAGCGCGAGCGCCGTCTGGTATGATTTTAGCGCCAAATCGGAGTCTAATTCATAATAGTATATCATGCCGAGCCTTGCGTGCGCCCGCACGTTTAGCGGGTCTTTCGTCAGTACTTGCAGCAAGAGAGCGCGCGCGTTTTTGTAGTCTCCGTTGTTTTCGAGGTATCTGGCGAACTGGTATTTGGCTTCGAGGTAGTTTGAGTCGGCCTCTATGGCGCGGCGGAAGAACCTCTCGGCGGTGGGGGAGCGCTTCTCCGCAGCGGCTTCCATTTCGCCCATGAAGCACAGCGCCTCCGCGTTGTTTGGGTTGCGGTCTAAGGCGTCTCGTAGGGTTTTCGAGCTCTCGTCGTATTCCATGAGGTTGTATAGCGCGATGGCTTTGCTCACCATGAGGCTCTGCGCGAGCGAGTCGTCGGCTTTTGCGAGCAGTATGTTGGCGTTTTCTAGGGCGTAGCCGAAGTCGCCGACTTCAAGCTGCGCCCGCACCATGTAATACAATGCGTTCGAGGCGGCTTGCTCGTCTTTTGTGATGGCCACTATCCGCCGCAGGTGCGGGAGCGCCTTGTCCGGCCGTCCGGCGTGGAGGTAGCGCTGCGCGGTGAACTCGTGCGATTCGAGGTCGAGATGCGTCACCTCTTTCGAGATGATGTCGGAGTCTTTCTCGCCGGCGAATCCGGAGCTGACGGCCGGTTTGTCGGCGTTGAGGTAGTAGGTGGTGTACGCCCAGAAGCCCCCGATGCCGAGCGCGCAGATGATGGAGGTGGCGACGACGACGTTGGCGACGAATTTCGCCTCAGATTCGTTTAGCCCCAGTTTCTTCAGGATCTCTATTATTGGTTTCATATTATATAAAATAGCTTATGCGCGGGGAAAAGTCTACTTTTGCCCCCTGCGCGCCTTTCTCCTCGCTTTTGTAAGCAGCTTGCCCATGTTTTCCTTCTCCCACTTTATCCATTGGTTATAGAGCGGGTATTTCCTCTCCGCGGCCTTGAAATCCCTGCCGTGGATTACGCGGCGCCCGTTCACGGTTCTCGGGGGGATGGCGATGTGGAGCAT
>JAIRUL010000008.1 GCA_031254445.1 Chitinispirillales bacterium | reverse complement strand
AAAAAGATTTAAAAGATTTAAAAGATTTAAAAGATTTAAAAGATTTTAAAACTTTGACTTTAAAGTCAACCCATATCTCCAAGCATCGCCTCCACATACGCCCTAGGGTCAAAATCCTGCAAGTCTTCTATCCCCTCGCCTACCCCTATCTTCCTAATGGGTATGTTGAACCGGCGCGTTAGGGCTATCGCTATGCCGCCTTTTGCCGTTCCGTCGAGCTTTGTGATGACGAGGCCGGTCAGGCCGACGGCCTCGTTGAAAGCGACTGCCTGATTCATGGCGTTTTGGCCCGTCGTCGCGTCTACCACGAGAAGTATCTCGTTCGGGGCGTGCGGGGTGTTGCGTTTTATGACCCTTAGCATCTTCTCAAGCTCGTTCATCAGGTTGACCTTGACGTGGAGCCTGCCGGCGGTGTCCAATATCAGCACGTCCGACCCTCTGCTCTTGGCGGCTTCCATCGCGTCGAACGCCACGCTGGCGGCGTCGGCGCCCTCGTGCTGGGCTATGAAATCGCTGCCGGTGCGGTCGGCCCAAACCTTGAGCTGCTCTATCGCTCCGGCGCGGAAAGTGTCGGCGGCGCCGAGCGTCACCTTCTTGCCCATGCCGCGCAGCTCCTGCGCCATCTTGCCGATGGTCGTGGTCTTCCCCACGCCGTTGACGCCCACGACGAGCGTGACCCAAGGCTTCGGCGGGAAGTCCTCCGTGGGCCTCGTGACCGTGAGGTCTTCTACGAGCATCTCCTTGATAAGCGCGTAGGCCTCGCCGCGCGAACTTACGCCCGCGCGCTTTATCCGGCCGCGGAAGTCGTCGAAAATGCGGTCAACCAAGCCTGCGCCGGCATCCGCGGCAATGAGCGCCTCGGAGAGCGCCTCGAAGAACTCTTCGTCTAACGCGCCCCCGCTTTTTACTATCGCGGCTATCTGCGCGCGGGTTTTGCCGAGCCCGTCTTTTAGTCTCTCAAAAAATCCCATTTTTTATTATTATTCTGCTACCGAGAGGCGCATCCATATTGACACGCGTTGTTTTACAATTAACTATTACAATGCCCAGCGTTCAATGCTCAACGCTCAATGATGAGCAATGAATCTAATAAACAATGAAAACCCTTATACAATATCGGCGAAGCCGTCCCGCCATTGAACACCGCAATCACCATCACTTCAGTATCGCCAAGAAGTCTTGCGATTTGTCAAGCGAGCTCTGGATGTTGAACATGATTTTTTCGTAGTCGGCGTCGCCTACTTTTAACTCGGCGCGGCACGTCTCGCACTCCGGCGCGCACGCCTCGCCCTCCCAGTGGCTGCAGCCTACGTTGTGGGAGATGATGTCCGCCAAATGGATGATGTGCGCTAAGTGCGAGGACTTCTCGGCTTTGCCCGGGGCGTGGTGGTACACTATCGCGTTTTCTAAGTCTAAGGGCAGAGACCACTTATCGGCCAATATCTTGCCCATATAGGCGTGGTTGACGCCCATGACCTTGTCTTCGGCCTCTAAGAGCGGGACAGCGTTCGCCTTTGCGTACTCGCAGACCTTGGCGTAATCTTCGGGCATGTATTGGCTGAAGATGAGCATGCCTATGTCGTGCAGGACGCCGGCGCAGAAAGCGCTCTCGGGATCCATCATCCTCACGCCCATCAGGTGGCGCACGATTATTTTGGAGGCCATAGCCGTGACGACCGAGTGCTTCCAGAAGCGGTCGATGTCTATAGTGTGCTTGCCGTCGAACATCTTCGCGACGGAGGCGCTAAGCACAAGGGAACGTATGGTGTTGAACCCCAGCACCACGACCGCGCTCGTAACGGAGGAGATGCTCCGCGGAATACCGTAAAAAGCGCTGTTGGCAAGGCGTATCATCTTGCTCGTGAGCGCCGGGTCTTTCTCTATGAGCTCGGCGGCGTCCTCGGCGGAACTATCGGGGGAGTTCACGACTTCAATCAGCTTCATGACGATAGACGGCAGCGACGGCAGGCTGTCTACATCCTCCACGATTGCGGCAATCCGCGCCTTCACCCCAAGCGCGTCTGTGTTTTCTTGACTCATATTGCTTCTCTAGTTTGGTGAAACTGCAGTGATGTTTTCCGGTTCAAGCCTATTCGCCACGCGATAACCCCCGCTCGGAGCGCCGGTAAGAGCGACCCTCATCCACGTGTTTCTAACGGCGTCGGCGCCAGGAACCTCCACCTTAATATAATTTCCGCTCACCCCCCGAACCGGATTTTCAGATTCTATAATTATACATAATGGGCGCGCAAATAGCAAGGATAAAAATTTTTCGCGGCTTTTTTCCAGCATAGCCAGCATAGCGGCGCTTCGGGCTTTTTTGACAGGTTCGCCGACTTGCCCGCGCATTTTCGCCGATTTTGTGCCAATGCGCTTAGAATAGCGGAAAACGTGGCCGTAAGTGAAGCCCACCGCCTCGGCGCGCGAGAGGGCCTCCTCGAACATCGCCTCCGTCTCCGCCGGATGCCCGACGATGAAGTCCGCGCCGAGGCCGGCTTCGGGGTACCGCCCGCGAAAACCGCGCAGGCGCTCCATAAGCGCGTCGAGCCCGCGGCAGGGCCTATCCATAAGCGATAGCGTATCCGCGCACAGGCTTTGGACGCTCACGTGGAGATGATCGCACATGCGGGGGTTCCCCCCCACCTCCGCGACGACGGCGTCCGTCAAATCGCGCGGGTCTAAGGACGAGAGGCGGACGCGGTAGTCGCCGTTGACTTTTAGGAACCCTTCGAGCAGCGATTCTAAATTGGCGGTTCTGTTTCCGCCTATATGTTGACGGTATTGGCCGATGTGCGTACCCGTCAGCACAATCTCCTTGTACCCCATATCGACGGCCCTCTTAAACGTGTCGACGAGCCGCTCTTTCGGCGCGCTGCGCGACGGGCCGCGGAGGGACGGCACTATGCAGTAGGCGCAGCGGAAATCGCACCCCTCCTGTATCTTTAGGGAGAAACGGGTGCGTCCGGACTCTTTTGGGCTGAGGACGCTATCGCCCAAAAAAACGGGGCTTTCGGGGTTGGCGACGGATAGGCGCGCCCCGCCTTCCGAATTTGATATGATTGACGGGATGCGATATTTATCCGCGTTGCCCACAACCCATGCCACGCCGGGGTATTTTAGCAGCGATTCGCCGTGCTGCTGGGCGAAGCAGCCTGTCGCTACGATTTTAGCTTTGGGGTTAACGCGGGATATGGATTGTATGAACCGCTTCGTCTTCGACTCCGTGTGCGACGTTACGGAACATGTATTGACGACGACGATGTCGGCATCTTCAACGTTGTCGGCAATTCGATAGCCGGATGACAAGAGTTCAGCCCGCAGCGCGGCAACTTCTTCTTGGTTTGTTCGGCAGCCGATGGAGTATAGGGTTACCGCAGTAGCGTTGTCATTAAACAAGCTGTTGTCCTTGCAGTTATTAAAATCTTTTAAATCTTTTAAATCTTTTAAAGTCAAATTCTTTAAATCTTTTTCAGACGAAGCCTACGGCTTCATAACGTGTGGCGGCTAAAGCCGCCACACAAAGTCAAAGTCAAAGTCAAAGTCAAAGTCAAAATCAAAGTCAACGTCAAAATCAAAGTCAAAGGCAACGGCAAAGTTACCATCCGTCAAGCGCGTCTTCCCGCGTATTGAAGATTTGGATGATGGAGTCTATCCCTAGGCTCGCGAAGACGTTTCGCACAACGTCGTTCGCGCAGCATATCCTCATAGAGCCGCCGTTGTCTTGCAGTATCCTGCTCAACCTAAGGACCGAGCCGACGCTTAGGCTGTCGAAGAAAGCGAGCTCTTGGCAGTTTAGCAGGATTTTGTTCGTAGACGATAGGGTCAAAAACATGCTTTTCTTGAAGAGCTGGGAGCCGGTCGGGTAATTCATAACGCCGAAGAGCGAGACGACGTACACGTCGCCTACCACCTCTTCTTCTATATTGAGCTGCGCGTCGAGCTCGTTTAGCCCGGCGTCGGCTTTTTTGACCCCCGATGAGAGCTCCACGTCGAAGAGCCTGTCTATGCCGGTTTCCATTAGGAGGTTGTAGATGCCTCTCTGCGGCTTTTTGAGCACAAGGGATTTGGAGCGCGCCGTAAGCTCCTTGTAGAGGAAGACGAGGACGCCTATCCCGGCGCTGTCCATGGAGACGGTGTCGCTTAGGTCGAGCACGACGCACTCGCAGTCGCTTGCGGGCAGCTCTTTGAGCATAATGACCGTCTTGTACGGGGTCTCCGCGTTGAATCGCTGCGGCATCTTAAACGTGTAGGTATTTTCGCTCGCGCTGCTCATAATCTCCTCATCTCAAAAAGCGCCGCGTCAGTTCGTCGACCGACATCCTGACAAGCGTCGGCCGCCCGTGCGGGCACGTGTACGGGTTATCCGCCGAGAAGAGCGCGTTTATCAGCGCGTTCATCTCCTCTAAGCTCAATTTCTGCCCCGACTTTATCGCCGCCCCGCAGGCAAACGCCGCCGCGAAGCGCCTCATCGGCTCTTTCATCATTTCGGGGCCGCCTCGTCCGTCGAGCAGGTAGCGCACCATCTCCCTGACCGCCTCCTCCGCCAGCCCGTCCCGCAGAAACGCGGGCAGCGCCGAGATAGAGACCGTGTTTCCGCCGAAATCGGCTATCTCGAAGCCCAAATCATTAAAATAATTTCCGCCGGACTCAAGTACGGCTTTTTCCGCCGGGCTCATCTCTAACACTATCGGGAAGAGGAGCTGCTGGGAGACGGGGCGGCCGCTCTCCAAATCTCTAAGCGCCTGCTCGTAGCGCACCCGCTCGTCCGCCGCGTGCTGGTCTATAAGCAATATGCCGTTCTTTATCGGCGCGAGGATAAAGAGCCCGTGTATCTGGTAGCACTGGATAAGCTCGGGCGTATGCACGGCGGCGGCGTCGATGCCAATGTCGGCAATGCCGCCGAGGGGCGCGGCGGAGGCGGCGTTATTTAAGTTGACGGACGGGGACGTGATGTTGAGGAATGTCTGTACGCCGCCGTATTGGCCGTTGCCTGCGGCATAATTTGCACTAGAGGGGATGCCGCCGGCAAAATCGTTCACGCCGATAAAACCGATGCCGTCAATCCCGCCGCTTACGCTCCTATTAATGCCGCCGCCAATACCGCCGCCCCCGCCAAACGCCAAGTCCCCCCGCGCCGCCTCCGCCTTGCGCAGCCCCTCCTTGACAACGTGATAGATGAACCCGAAAAGCCCGCGCTCGTTGTCGAACTTCACCTGCTGCTTCGTGGGGTGGACGTTTACGTCCACTTTCTCGGGATCGACGTCTAAAAAGCAAAAAAAGGCCGGCCTATTCCCGTGCCCCAAATACTGCGCGAAAGCCTCCCGCACGGCAAAGGACACCGAGTCGTTGTCTATCCGCCTGAGATTAACGTACAAGCTCTGAAACCGCGGCTTGGCCTGCAGCTTCTCCGGCGTGGAGACGAACGCCACAGCCGACATCCCATCGCCGTCGCCGCCGCACTCTACAAGGCTTTTAGCGAAATCATTTCCGCCTACTTGACAAATCCTTTCTTTGAGATTGTTCACGGCGGGCAGGTCTAAGGCCTTTTTCCCGTCGACCGTGACGGTAAAGTGGATAGCTGGAAACGGGATTGACAACTGTTCTAATACTTTTATAATTGCCGACTGCTCGCCGCGCTGGGTCTTCATGAATTTTTTGCGGGCAGGGACGTTGAAAAACAAGTCGCGCACGGTGACCGTAGTCCCGCGAACCCTCGAGGCCAAAGCAGTATCCGACGATACGCCGCCGTCTGCCGATATCTCGCTGCCGAGCCCCGACGACGCGTCGTCGCAGGTGACCACGCTCATCCTGGCGACCGCCGAAACGCTCGCCAGCGCCTCGCCGCGGAACCCCATTGTTGCTATGGAATATAGGTCGTCCGCCGAGCTGATCTTGCTCGTGGCGTGGGGCAGCACGCTCATCTTGAGGTCCGCCTGCGACATCCCGCACCCGTCGTCGGCAACCCGCATCATCGAAAAACCCGCGTCCTCGACCGTCACGTCTATGCGCGAGGCTCCAGCGTCTATAGAGTTCTCGACAAGCTCCTTTAAGACGGAGGCGGGGCGCTCCACCACCTCGCCGGCCGCGATCTTTTCCACAACCGAGGGCGGAAGGAGTTTTATGCTGTTTTTCTCTTGCATTGCAAGGCAGTCCGAATTAAAAGAGTGTTCGCATTGTATTAACGGCACTGCGGCGCGGCGAAACAGAATAAAATGCGGAAGGGGGGACTCGAACCCCCACAGGCTTGCACCCACTAGGACCTGAACCTAGCGCGTCTACCAATTCCACCACTTCCGCAAAACCTCTAAGCCTTTAAGTCTTTTAAGTCTTTTAAAGTCAAATTCTTTTAAATCTTTTTCAGACGAAGCCTAAAGTCAAAGTCTTAAAATCTTTTTCAGACGAAGCCTACGGCTTCATAACGTGTGGCGCAGAGCCGCCACACAAAGTCAAAATCTTTTTAAAGATACTGCTAGCCTAAAAGCCTCATTAGCTGCGCGGTAAACGGCACGTAAATATCCCACGTTCCGAGCAGAACCAGCGCTACCTCCGCAGCGAAGACTATACCCGCCAAAAACAGCAAATGCGCCAACAAAAATATGACGGAGCCGCGGACGCTCCCGCGGCTCCTGCTGATAAGCAGCCTCTTGCCCACAACGTAAATAATATTTGCCATCCCCTGCCGACACCCTTCCCTACAATAATCGTAAATATTTATACCTACCTACGCCCGCCGTATAGCTGTACCCGCGACAGGCTACTTCTCCGCCGCCCTAAAGCTCAGAAACGCCTCGTCGCCGGGGTTCAGGCGCTCCCTATATATCTTGTGGATTACCAGCGTAGACGACTTGGGCGTCACGTTGACCGCCTGCGCCTCTATCAACTCCTCGCTGAATTTACGGGGGTGCTCCTTATCCGCCACCCGAAAGAAGTCCCCAAGCTTAACGCCTGCCTCGGAGCCCTTGTCCACAACAAGGTACTGGTGCATATACGGAGAGATAGTGTTGTCAAGGTGCAATAGCACCGTGGCTCTTAGAACCGTTCCGTCCGCCGGCTTATCGTCAAAATAGGCGGACGAAAAGGCCTGCGCCTTGTCTACCCTCTCCGAGCCGGTCACCTTGCCCCACACGTCGGTAAGTTTGACAACCGCTTTCTTGCCCGCAAACCCGATAACAACCCCGCGCCCCGTGCGCGCGACGACGCGCGCCGCTTCGCCATTGACCCGCACTTTCTTCATAGACCTAAGCACGTCAACGGTATCGCCGGTCTTGTAGGGAAGCTCTTTCCCGCCGGCGGGCTTGACGACAATATCGTCAAACCGCTGGTAGATGGCGCGGTCTTTAGGGTACGCGACCTTCCCCTCGCCCGGCCTCTTGCCCCCCTCAAAAAACAAGTACGGCGCGGCGGCCAGCGCCCCCGCCGAGAGCTCAATCCCAAGGCGCATAGAAGACTCCGCGCCCACAATGCCGGTAGACGGCCGCTTAACGGTAGCCTGACCCGCCCCGCCCCCGGGCTGCGCAGCCTCATCAACCTGCTGCCCCGTAGGCGCTGCGGCAGGCGCAGGCGCAGGGGCAGCCGCCGTACCCTGAGCCGGTTGCTGCCCCTGCGCAGCCTTAGCCGCCGGCGCAGCCTGAGCAGGAGGCGGCAACAACGCAGGCGGAGGCGGAGGAGGAGGCGGCGGCGGCGCGGCCTGCGCCTTCTTAGCCGGATCGTCCGGAAAACCCTGAGACCAATCCCCGCCCCCCTTCTGCTGCGCCAAAACCGACCCCGCGCAAATAGAGGCAACGCCGACAAACACAATCATCGCGGTATTGACAGTAGATTTCTTCATATTATAATAATAGTATTGTGCATATGCGATTGTCAAGGGTTAATTTGCCATTGCGTTCCGTACCCCATTCAGGGTTGCCGCTAAGTAAAGGCGGGGCTGGCCCCGCCTTTGCGACGCCAGAGCAAAAGGCCCAAGCATCCCCTGCCCTATAAACCGCGGCGCGGGAGTTGCAGCACGCCCCATTCTCCCATATAAGCCTTTGACTTTAAAGGCATTAAAGGCTTTAACGGCTTTAAAGATTTACCCCTACCTCTCTATCTGTATAGTATCGGTGGTAATATCGCAAACCTCCGTCGGCCCAAAGTACTGGATAGGCCCCGGGTACTGGTAGTCGTCGGTTAGCGCCCAAGCGTCCCGGTGGGCGGCGAACTTGTGGAAAGGCTTGCCTTTTAGCTCCACGAGCGCCTTTCTGATGACCGGCTTCTCTTTGCCGTGGCGGTGTTCCAAGTTCATCATCATCGTCAGCGGTATGCCGCCTGCTATCCACCAATTCGCCGACTTTGTCAAGTTGCGCACGGACGAGATGTAGCCCGTCAGGCCCGCGCCTATCAGGCTCGAGGCCGTGTAGCCAAGGCTATAGCAATAATCCGCGTCGAAGTTCGACGGCGCGGCGCAGCGGCCCTCGTAGCCGAAGAAGTGGTTCACGGCGGAGAACTTGCCCTTGTACTCGCCGCTGCCTTTCCACTCCTTCAGAAGCTCCTCCACCATCTCTATAAGCAGCTTCTCCGTCTCGATGCGCGAAACCTGCACGTTGCCGTGCGGGTCGCGGTCGGCTAGCAGCTGCCTTTGGATGCCGAGCGGCAGGCTCGAAAAGGCCTTCGACGTCTCCGGCGTAAACTTGCTGTTGACAAACTGCAACTTCTCGTCGTCGTTCGCAAGCGAGTCGAAAAACTCGGAGTTCGCGGCCAGCAGGTCGTTCAGCTCGGCTATGAGCTTCTTCATCTCCGGCACAAACTCAATGAGCCCCTCCGGCACAAGCACCACGCCGAAGTTCTTGCCGTCGCTTGCGCGCTTCTTGACAACTGTGGCTATATTTTCTATAATCTGGCGCAGCGTCATCTTCTTCTCGGCCACCTCCTCCGAAATGAGCGCCACGTTCGGGTGCGTCTTGAGCGCGCACTCCAAAGCGATGTGCGAGGCGCTGCGGCCCATCAGCTTGATAAAATGCCAATACTTCTTCGCGGAGTTGGCGTCGCGCTGGATGTTGCCGATAAGCTCCGAGTACACCTTGGTCGCCGTGTCGAAACCAAACGAGGCCTCTATCCACTCGTTCTTCAAGTCGCCGTCTATCGTCTTAGGGCAACCCACAACCAAGAGCCCCGCCTCCTTCTTAGCGCAATACTCGGCAAGCATGCAGGCGTTTGTATTGGAGTCGTCCCCGCCTATAATCACGAGCGCGGTAATGCCCAAAATCTTGCAGTTCTCAATGACCTTGTCGAACTGCTCCTCCTTCTCAAGCTTCGTGCGCCCCGACCCGATGATGTCAAAGCCGCCCGTGTTGCGGTAGTCGTCGATAAACGCGTCGTCAAACCTTATATGCTTATTGTCGGTGAGCCCGCTCGGCCCGCCCAAAAAGCCGTACAGCTCGCTTGCGGCGTTGATCCTCCTGAGCCCGTCGTACAGCCCCGCAATAACGTTGTGCCCGCCCGGAGCCTGCCCGCCCGAAAGGATGACGCCAACCTTGAACGCGGGAAGCGGCGCGTCCTCGCCGACCGGCTCCTCAAACGTCACCACAGGCAGCCCGTAAGTATTGGGGAAGAGCGCCTTAATCTTGCTCTGGTCGGCCACAGACTCCGTAGGCTCGCCCATCGCCGCTTTCATCGCGCTGCCGTGAGTGGCCAAAGCCAAAGGGAGTTTAGGCTTGTAAGCCGTGCGGGCCTCCTGAAGCGGAGAGATCATCTTTGACATTTTTTGTTCCTTTTTTTGGCGTTTATATCAAAACAGTATAGTATACGGCACGGTTAAAAAAAACACAGAAGATAAAAATAGATGATTGATACGCAGAAAGTCAAATCAAATTTAATTAACGCTCCCCCGCCCCCCGGACATCCGCCGGCAGCCCTTTCTTCGCCGCCGCAGCCACCGCCAGCTTGTCGCACCGTTCGTTCTCCCAGTGGCCGCTGTGGCCGCGGATCCACGCGAACGCTACCTTGTGCCGGGACGCCGCCTGCAAGAGCCGGCCCCATAGGTCGGCGTTCTGCGCCCTCTCTTTCTTATTCCGCATCCAACCCGCCGCCCTCCACTTCTCCGCCCAGCCTTTCTCTATGCCGTTCACCACGTACTGCGAGTCGGTGGTAACGACCACGCTGCACGGCTCTTTGAGCGCCTCGAGGGCGGCTATCACGCCCATCAGCTCCATACGGTTGTTCGTCGTGTCCGCAAAGCCGCCGGAAAGCTCCTTAATTTGGCCATTGTAGCGCATAAGCGCGCCGTATCCGCCGGGGCCGGGGTTGCCGGAGCAGGCGCCGTCTGTGAAGATTTCTACCTGTTTCATTTTAATCTTTAAATCTTTTAATCTTTTAATCTTTTAAAGTCAAAATCTTTTTCAGACGAAGCCGAAGCCTAAAAATCTTTTAAATCTTTTTCAGACGAAGCCTACGGCTTCATAACGTGTGGCGCAGAGCCGCCACACAAAGTCAAAGTCAA
>JAIRUL010000286.1 GCA_031254445.1 Chitinispirillales bacterium | reverse complement strand
GGCGCAGTTGCTTTTTACGGCCATATCCAGGGCGGCATTTATGTTATCTATCGTCAACTCCAGCTGGCGCTTTTGGGATAGGGTTTGGGCTCTTTTGTGGCTTACGGCGCCTCCGTTGTAGATGTCCCACTGCATGACTAAGGATAGGGTGCCGCTGTTGTCCCATGTGAAATGGCTTTTGTTCAGCGGCGCTTCGTCTTTGCCGAACCATCCGATGCCTTGGCCGTTGTAGCCGGCGTTGGCCAGCACCATCGGGACGTTGGCGGCGTTTGTTATCAGCAATGCGGTCTCGATGATTTCCAGCTGTTTTTGCAGCGCCTTGATGTCGGTTGAGGCTTCGCGGGCCTGCGCCTGCATGGACTGGACGCTTGGCGCGGCGAAGGACTCCGGGGCGTCCATGTCTTCCACCAATGTTATCGGTGTATTTACGGGCACGCCGATAAGCGTGGATAGGTAGTCGTGCGCGGCCTGCGCGCCGGTGGCGGCCTGCTGCCTCGCTAGGCGCTGGTTGGCAAGCTGCACCTTCGCCTGCAGGAGCTCGTGCTCGCCGCGCATCCCCACGTCGACGGCGTTGCCGAGGTCGCGCACCACCACGGTCATAAGCGAGATGGCGGAGTCGAGCGCTATGATGCTGCGGTTGGCGGCGAGCGCGGTGTAGTAGGCCTTCGTAACGTCGCGGCGCACCTCGCGGACGGCGGACTTGCGCTGCCAATCGGCGGCCTCGCGGCTTTGCGCGGCTATCTTGCCGGCGTTAGATATCTTCCCGCCGGCGTAGAGCACCTGCGTAAGGGAGAGCCCGGCGCTAAAGACGTTGCCCATGTAGCCAGGGGCGGTAAATTTCATGGCCTGGAGCGGCAATTTATCGGAAATGCCGGACACGCCCGCATTGTAGCCGTTTAGGACTTGGCTAAGGGTGCCGATGTCTATGGCCGGAACCGAAGCCGACGGCAGCGGAAGAAGCCGCGTGTACGACGCCGAGCCGCTGAGGGTGGGCAAATTATGCGTGCCCGCCTCCTTAACCGCCGCGTCCATCTCAACCAATTTTTCGCTCGCCACCCCGATGCTCAAGTTGGACTCAAGCGCCATATCCACGCACTGGTCGAGCGTAAGCGGTTGGGCGGATACCGTGGCGATGATTGCCGCGAATACCGACACTAACAGCGCGCAGCGGACGTCAAAACCAATTGCCCGCGCCGCCCCTTGCCGTTGACTTTCGCTGCGCGCTGTGCGCTGCGCGCTGTGCGCTGCCATACTATCTCCCATTGCCCGCTGTCCATTATTCATTGTTACCCCCTCCTCCTATCCTTCTCGTTTATCCACGGCTGAAAAAAAATGAACAGCTTGTCCGTGGCCTCGTTTATATCGACCTTTTTCTCGCCGTCCGCGTGGCAAGTGTGCAGGGTATCCATCATCATGGCTTGGAAGAACGAGCCTATGTACAGGCAGACGGTCTGGTCGTCTACCGGTATGGTGAGGACTCCGTCGGCCCTGGCGCGCGCGACTAGGCTCATTAGGACGTTGGACATCCTCTGCCTCCACATGACGGTCTCGTTGAAGAGATCCTCGTGCTTGGTCATGGAGACCACGAAGTTTGAGAGCATGGTGAGCGACGGCTGCGTCCTGCCGAAAGGGCTGAAAGCTTTTGCGTTGTTGAAGAAGCTCCCCTCGAACGTGGCGGCGAACTCGCGTATGGAGTCTAAGAACGGAAGCCCGCGCTCCACAATCTCCGTGAAGCGGGTGCAGGCGTCGCGCTGCTCCCTTATTATAATATGTATAATGAGCGCCTCTTTGTCGGGGAAGTATTGGTAGAGCGAGGCCTTCGAGAACCCGGCCTCCTCGGCGATGTCTTCGAGGCGCGCGTTCGTGTAGCCCTCGCGGGAGATGACTTTGATGGCCGCGTCCATGATAAGCTCGCGTTTCATATCTTTCACGGCCTCTTTGCGAGCGGATTTGGGGTCCAAAACGGCGTATTCCGGCTTTTCCGGCCCGGCCCCGCCGTCAAAGCCGGAATACGGGCCTTGGTTTTCGCCGTCAAGCACAGCGCTTTGGACTCTATCGGTAAAATTTTGCATATCGTCTCCAGTTTTTCGACTCTAAGTATAAATATAACACTATTTTTTTCAAAAAGCAAGACTTTTTTGCTATTTTTTTAATTTTTATTAAAAAAAGTGGGTTTTTGGTTGGAAAAGTTGACTTAAAGTCAAAATCTTTAAAACCTCTTAAATCTGTTTCAGACGAAGCCTAAAAATCTTTAAAATCTGTTTCAGACGAAGCCTACGGCTTCATAACGTGTGGCGCAGAGCCGCCACACAACGTCAAAGTCAAAGGCTTAAAGCCAGAGCTGCTCTAATTGCCGACCTCAAACTTTCTGCCGACGCCCTGCCCTTCCACGCTATATCGAACGCCGTCCCGTGGCCCACCGAGGTTCTGATTATCGGCAACCCAACCGTGATGTTTACGCCGTGGTCAAAATCCCTAGACTTTAGGGCGACGAAACCGTGGTCGTGGAGCATGGATATTACCCCGTTGAACTCGCCCTTGAAGGCGCGGTTGAAGACGGTGTCGGGGGGGAGGGGGCCTGCGGCGACGATGCCCTCGGCTTTTGCCGCATTGATTGCGGGGATGATTTCCCTTATTTCCTC
>JAIRUL010000056.1 GCA_031254445.1 Chitinispirillales bacterium | reverse complement strand
CGGACTTTATCGCCGCTTTGAAAATTAAGCCGGATTACTACGAGGCTCTGTGCAATCGCGGCGTGGCCTATTTCAGAAAGGGCGACTACGACAGAGCCATCGTGGACTATAACGCCGCTTTGAAAATTAAGCCGGATCACTACGTGGCTCTGAGCAATCGCGGCAATGTCTATCACAACAAAGGCGACTACGACAGAGCCTTCGCGGACTATAACGCCGCTTTGAAAATTAAGCCGGATGGCTACGAGGCTCTACTCAATCGCGGCGTTGCGTATTTCGACAAAGGCGACTATGACAGAGCCATCCCGGACTATAGCGCCGCTTTGAAAATTAAACCGGATGACTACGAGGCTCTACTCAATCGCGGCAATGCGTATTTCGACAAAGACGACTACGACAGAGCCATCGCGGACTATAGTGCCGCTTTGAAAATTAAGCCGGATGACTACGAGGCTCTGAACAATCGCGGCAATGCGTATTTCAACAAGGGCGACTATGACAGAGCCATCGCGGACTATAACGCCGCTTTGAAAATTAAACCGGATTACTACGAGGCTCTGAGCAATCGCGGCGATGCCTATTACCGTAAAGGCGACTACAACAGAGCCATCGCGGATTGGGAAGCCGTGTTACGTATTGATCCTAATAATGCTGATGCTCGGAAAAACATAGAACTCGCTCGCCGCGAAATGCAAAAGCGTTAAAAGGCAACGTGTAACAAAGGGGTAAAAAGTGAGCAACCTATTTCCCGCAGCAAAAAGCCTTTTGTTACCCATAGCCATCGCGCTCGCCGCCCATGCCGTGTGCGCCCCCTCTGCCAAGTCGGCTCCGGGTCTAGTCAGCCTAGACGCCGCCTTAACCGCCGCTGTCTCCGACATCGCCTCGAAGGCGCAGGGGGCGGGAAAGTTAGAAATCGCCGTATCCCAAATCGATGCCCCGGCCCCCGCCGTATCGGAATTCCTAACCGGCGAGCTTTCCGCCCGCCTCTTCGCCAGCGGCAAGTTCGTAGTCTTGGAGCGCCGCGCCGGCGCGGCGCAGGACGCGGTCTCCGCCGAGCACAGCTTCCAGATGTCGGGCAGCGTGAGCGACTCGTCCATAGCTGGCCTCGGCGGCTATTTGGGGGCGAAAATGGTAGTAGGCGGAGCGCTCGTCCGTTTCGCTGGGTTCTGCCAGCTAAGGTTGCAGGCCTATGATGTGTCGACCGCGCAAGTTCTCACCCAGTATACGGCGCGGATACCTCTTAGGGATGTGGGGTTGAGATAGGCGGTTTAATCGCCGACCGCTATTTTTTCCCGCACCATTCCGCCGATGATTTCCGCCGGGCTTTTACGAGTTGCTAGCGATTTGGTGTAAAGATAGTCTATTGAAAGGTCGTCTAGGCCAAACAGCTTGGCGTTTCGTTTGCTCACGAAGCCTGTCCCGTTCGCGCCAACCTTGGGGGTTGTTTTTGTCAGCAACTCGTCTAAGGCGTCGTATTCTTCTTCGTTCATAGCCTCTCTCTCCTTATTTTATCAATGCAATAAACGCCGGGCGGCATTTCATCGCGTGAAAAACCAAAACTGTATTATCATCAATAACATTATACAAAACCTCAATCAAATTCGCGCTCTTGTCAAAACCAATAAGCAGATGCTTACCTGCATATTCTTCCAACATGGCGTCGTATTCTATTGTTTGAAACGCCCACAGAATATCGGCTTCTATTAGCCCATGCTTAAAAGCAGAGCGGCTACATTTAATCTCAAAATTCACTGTTACATCCTATAAATCAACCATTATTAATTTGGATTCGACTGACATTTAAGTATATGTTACGGCGTAGCCCCAGCGCAAGGGTATTGTTATTTTTTTTCGCGCCGCCCCCCTGAAGGATGTTTCCCCCGCCGGAGCCACGCCCTTCGGGGGGATGCATCGCTTCACGACGCGAAAAAAATCCACGCTACTTCGCCAGCTCCCAAACCGCCCGCGCAAGCGCGTCTATTTCCTCCTGCGTATTGTAGAACGCTATCGTCGGCCTCACCGTCGCCTCCAGCCCGAAGTGGCGCAGGATGGGCTGCGCGCAGTGGTGGCCGGCGCGGACGGCTATGCCGTGGTTTGCTAAATGCTTGCCTACTTGCTCGACGCTTGCATTGTCAAGCACGAACGAGAGCGCGCTCGCCTTCTCGGCGGCCGTGCCTATCATGCGCAGGCCGGGGATGCGGGCGAGTTCGCGGGTGGCGTAGTCTAAGAGGCCGTGCTCGTAGGCGCCGATGTTCGGCAGGCCGATTTGCGAGACGTAGTCTAACGCCGCGCCGAGGCCTATCGCGTCGGCGATGTTGCCCGTTCCGGCCTCGAACTTGCTCGGCGCGGGGTTGTACACCGTGCGCTCGAAGGTTACGTCTTTAATCATGTTCCCGCCGGCCTGATACGGGCGCGCCGCCTCCAGAACGTCGCCCTTGCCGTACACCGCGCCTATGCCGGTGGGGGCGAAAATTTTGTGCCCCGAGAAGACAAAGAAATCGGCGTCGAGCGCGGTAACGTTCAGCGGCGTGTGCGCGACCGACTGCGCGCCGTCGACGAGTATCCTGACCCCGTGGAGGTGCGCTATCTGCACCATTTCGCAAATGGGCGTAACCGTCCCGAGGGCGTTTGACACGTGCGTGACGGAGGCGAACTTTGTGCGCGGGCTAAAGAGGCGTTCGTACTCCGGCAGGATTATCTGCCCCGTCTTATCGACCGGCGCGACCTTTATCACCGCGCCCGTCCCCTGCGCCAGTATCTGCCACGGCACGATGTTGGCGTGGTGCTCAAGCATGGTGAGGATAATCTCGTCGCCCGGGCCTAGGAGCGGCAGCACGTAGCTGTGCGCCACGAGGTTTATGCCCTCCGTCGTCCCCCTCACGAAGACGATATTGTCCTTAGACGGTGCGCCGAGGAAGTTGGCGACGGTCTCCCGCGCCGCCTCGTAGGCGTCCGTCGAGCGCGCCGCCAGTTCGTGCGCGCCCCTGTGGACATTCGAGTTTTCGTGCTCGTAGTAGCGTGAGATGCGCTCTATCACCTGCCGAGGCTTCTGCGTGGTCGCGCCGTTGTCGAGCCATATAAGCTGCTTGCCGTTAGACAGCCTCTCGCTCAGTATGGGGAAGTCGGCGCGGACGCGGTTCACGTCGAAGCCGGATGCCGCGCCGCTCCCTGGCGGCATGGCGGTATGCGGCACGACGACCGGGGCATAGGCGGCGGCCGGGGGATCATTATGCCGTCCGGACGGGTCATGCGCTACGGGCGGATTGTACCCCGCAGGATGGCCGTACCCCGCCGCAGACGGGTTATATCCGGCGGAGGGATTGTGCGCTACGGGCGGATTGTATCCTACGGGTTGATCGTACCCTATAGGCTTGTCATACCCTACAGACGGATCATACCCTGCGGATTTATCATGCCCGACGGAGGGATCATACCCTACGAGATGATCGTGCCCGATGGACTGATCATACCCCGCAGGCAAATCATACCCTGCGGGCCGATCATACCCTGTCGGCGTATCATACCCCGCGCCTTCAGGCGGTTCCGGCCCAGCCGCGGCCTCCCCCCACTCGGGAAACAGCCCCTGCGCCCACGCCTCCAGCTCCTGTGCGCTCGGCAAGCCGTAGCTCTCAGCGGTAATCATAGTAATCGCCCACTTCCACGTCTTCCAGCACCGCAACCGAGTCGTCGGCAAGTATCGCCGCCGAGCAGTACATAGACAGCAGGTACGAGGCGAGCCCCTTGTTGTCAACGCCCCTGAAGCGGACGGAGAGCCCGCGCGACTGCTCGCCCGAAAGCCCCGACACCGCCGACTGGTACAGCCCCACCACCCCGCGCTTAGACTCGCCCGTGCGGACTAGCAAGATGTTCGTCTTCCCGCCCTTGCTTTTGGGGTTCTTAAGCCCATCCACGAGCAGCTTGTCGGTCGGCACGATGGGGACCCCGCGCCACAAAATAAACGTCCCGCCGTAGATGTTCGCCGTGACCGGGGGCACCCCGCGCCTCGTGCACTCGCGCTCGAACGCCGCGATCGCCCGCGGGTGCGCGAGGAAGAACGACGGCTCCTTCCACACCTTGCTTAAAAGCTCGTCCAAGTCGTCCGGCATCGGCGCGCCCTTGATGGGCGTAACGCGCTGCGAGGCCGCGGCGTTCTTCAATAGCCCGTAGTCGTCGTTGTTGATGATCTGGCTCTCCTGGCGCTCCTTGAGGCTCTCGACCGCCAGATGGAGCTGCTCCTTCGTCTGGTCGAACGGCGAAGAGTAGACGTCCGCCACCGCCGTGTCCACGTTGATAATGGTGGAGATGGAGTTCAGCACGTACTCCCGCGGCTTCTCTTGGTACTCCACGAACCCCTCCGGAATCTCCAAGCTCTTCTTCTCCGCAGAGCACAAAACGTCGAGCGGCGTCTCCCCCTCCACGACCCTGTTCACCCTGTATATGCCCGCCGAGAGCCCCTTGAACTCCAAAAAGCGCGTCAGCCAACGCGGCGTGATGGCGCCGAACTGCGGCGGGGTCTTGGCAATATCGGCTAATTGGTAGGCCTGCGCCTTGTTGAGCGCGTTCAAGTTCAGCTCCTTGGACTCCTTAGACATGGCAATTCCTCCTAAAAATTGAAGATTTATGAAAGATAAAGGTAAAAAACAGCGATTTTAAGCCATTTTGGCGCAATAACAACGCATCGGCAGGCACGTATGTCTTGACCCACGCCAACTGCGGGCGGAACGCAGAGAATACATACCTACATACTAAGTAAAAATAAATGGTCGGCGGGGGAAAGTCAATACCATACCGAAAAATTTTTTAGGGGTTGACTTTGACTTTGACTTTGACTTTGACTTTGACTTTAAAATCAAATTCTTTTAAATCTTTTTCAGACTAAACCTATAAAAGTCAAATTCTTTTAAATCTTTTTCAGACGAAGCCTACGGCTTCATAACGTGTGGCGGCTAAAGCCGCCACACAAAGTCAAAGTCAAAGGCGGCGGTGAGGATGGTTCTGATGTTGATGTTGACTTTGACTTTGTGTGGCGGCTCTGCGCCACACGTTATGAAGCCGTAGGCTTCGTCTGAAAAAAATTTTAAAAATTTTGACTTTTATTTTTTAAAGGCTTTAAAGATTTTGACTTGAGACCGAAAACGTTATCTTCGCTACACCGCATTTTTAAATTCTCCCCCCGTAACGCGGCTTTCACTAACACGAACGCTTTCGCTTTTCTTAAAACCGACGTTATCGGCTTTAACTGTTCCTGATTTATGGTTACCCGGTTTAGGGCTATCTGATTTATGGTTATCCGGTTTAGGACTATCCGATTTAGGACTACCCCGTTTAGCGTTTTCGGGCGAACTGCCTATCGAATCAAATACCTGCTGCCCAGATTCGTCTGTCTGAAGCGGTAACTCGTCGTCGCCGCTTTCAACTTTTATTTTTTCGGAGCGTTCGTCTTTTTCTTCTTCGTCCGCATCAAACACGCTAGGCATTTCGGCGTATTCTTCGGATTGCACGAACTCGTTAAACTCGTTCACCATCATCATTAATTGCATTTGGAGCACAAGCACCGCATCGCCGCCCTTGGCTTTAGACGCTTCTTTTATAGCAGACATCGTAGCCGCCATTCTTGTGATATGGAGCTGCTGCGCCTCTTCTTTTGTTTTGCAATTTTCAAGCGCGCGGCGGTATTCTTCGCGTTCTTTTTCAAGTTTTAACGCTTGTCTGTATAACTCCGGAGCGTTTTCCCTTAAATAATCCATCTCCGCGCCCGACAGCTTATGGCCGGATTTTAGTTTGCTGTCGATTTGCGTAAGTTTGACGGTTTTTTGCATTTCGTCGTTTTGCTTTATAAACGAGGAGACAAAGCTATCCTTCTTAGGCTGGGCAAATAGCCCCTCTTTTTTGTTTTCCCACGCGGTTTTAAGCTGCGTTTGCTTAATATAGTCGCCTATACGCCCCATACATACGCTAGGTATATTCACGCTAACCTCCCCATTTTGACACTGCGATGCATTCATAGTATCGGCATATGTCCGAATTTGTTTAACTTAAAATTCAGATATTGGCTGCTTAACATAATTATATACCCGATTAATCGCGATTGCTGTCAAGCTGTTGCGGGGATTTTTAAATATACGCCCTTACGGGGATTGCGCAAAATTCGGGGCTCCCTTTAACCCCCAAAGCGGCGCGCTATCCCAAAGCCATATCCGGCATGGGGGTTTTAATAGACAATTCAAGGATTTGGCGTTATGCCTGCCGCAAGCTCCGCCGCGGATTTGGAGGGTATTGCGAAGCATCGCGCCTTATGCGAAAACACGCTTTTTTACGCTATTATGCGGGTTTTGGGGCGGGATCGGGCGGCGCCACAGAATTTATTAAATAATAGGAGCATTTTGCGCATATATTATTTTAAAATTAAATAGGAGGCCGCGCCCGCGCCGGGCACGGCGGGCTTCCATCCAAAAATAACCAAGGAGCTGCTTATGAACAGTGTCCCTACCGAAAAGGCGAGCGAGTCTTGCAGTGAGTGTCTATTGCGGGACGCGTTTAGCAAAGAGGCGTCCGACGGCGACGTGACGTTCAGCAACAGCGATGTCTACTTGAACACTATCGTTGAAAATAACGGCGGGCGCTTTATCCCATCGAACCCCAACCTGTTGCTTAATGCGTTGCGGTGACGCCCGTGCTTGATAAAAAAGCTTTTAACAGCCTTTACGACGACATAATAGACCTAGTGGGATCTTCCGCCTTGGAAGACGCCCTTAGGTTGGCCCTCAGCGGCGACCTTGAGCGTTCCAAACCTTTCCTATTCCGCGGCTATGTTGACATCAGCAATTACGCAAAGGCCAATTACATGAGAATCAAGACGGGGTTGTTGGATCGGCACAAGTGCTCCGCGGCTTTCATGGTTTCCACGCTAAACGGTTTGAGGCTTGACAAGTGCGCCAAGCTCACTAAAAACGAGCGCCTGCGGGAGGACATCGCCATCTATGTCGGTTTGACGGCGCTGCGGACATTCATACACGGGGACAACGAAAACTATAAAAACGCGGGGCTCATCGCCTTTTTAGACAAAAACGACGGGTTCATGTTCCCAGGGACGATTTGCGACAACCAGCCCTACGCCGACAATCTGGCTACCGAGCTCTATTACAACCGGAAAGAAAACAAGCTGTCGGTGCTATCCCTGTCGCACGAGCTGTTTTGGGTGGAGAAGTACAATAGGATGCTCTCGGAGATGTAAGGGGGAAAATAAGCTCGCAATGAAAGACCCAAGGCTCTATTTTATCCTAATTATGACAATCGTTGTGGTCGTTGCAACGAAAGACCTAAAGTTTCTTTTTTGGATAGGTATGCCGGCGCTGTTAATAGTCGTCGGCGTAGGCTGGCTTACGTCTGCGCTTGAGAAAAGCGCAAACAAGGGCATTGGACAGGACGAAATTATAATAACAATTACCGTGAGGCGCGGCGCGATGGTTTTTGCGATGTTGGCCAGCTTGTGCTTTGTGGCTGGCGGTTACTTTATTTTGTCCCCTCGCCGCCTATTTCATGACGGCTGGAGATATGTGCCTCCGAAGGACTATATTCTGGGATTTGTATGTATATTGTTTTTTGGTTATTGTTTTATTGCGTCAATAATCAGGCTTATAAAGCCAAAGGTAATTATGCAAATCTCAAAAGACGGGCTTGTCGTTCCAAATGGTGGTAAAAATCAACGCTTGATTGTTTGGGAGGATATATGGGAAGTAAAACGAACCGATCGGGGCTTGTGTATTTGGCTGGAAAACCCAGCTAGGTATCCGGCCGATTCTACGGATCCGCCGGAAACATCCGTTTATGTTTCTATACGGTCTATCAATTATAAGATTGACGACGTAGAAAGGTTGATACGAAGCAAATTAACATCACCTCCCAACGATATTGTGAATGATGAAGAAATGAAAGAAATTATGGCTTTCGAAAAAGACTTGGATGCTGGGCTGGAAGATATAAACGCTGGAAGGTATCAAATCATTGATATTGAGCATCGGCAAAACACATATAAATAAAGAGTTGCGCTTAACACTAAGCGTTACCTATTGTCAATCAACGCGCAAAGCCTCGAGTTCCTAGTAAGCGCCTTATCGTTCCTAACCGCCATGGACAGCGCGTTTTTCGTGCCTACGAATACGCACAATTCTTTCGCCCTCGTGAGCGCCGTATAAATTAGGTTTCTTTGCAGCATTATGAAGTGCTGCGTGGAGACCGGTATTACCACGGCCCTAAACTCCGACCCTTGGCTCTTGTGGATGCTTATGCAGTACGCGGGGATTATCTGGTCTAAGTCGCGTTCGTCGTAGGTCGCGGGGGTTTTGTCGAATGTTACCGTGACCTTGCCGTCTGCCATCGCGGTGATGAAGCCGATGTCCCCGTTGAAGACCCCGGCGTCGTAGTTGTTTTTTGTTTGGATGACCCTGTCGCCGAGGGTGAAGGTGTACTGGCCGGCGCATATTTTCTTGCCGTTCTTGTTTAGCGCGCCCGCAAGCGCGGCGTTTATGCTGACTGTGCCGAGCGTCCCCCTGTGCATGGGGGAGAGGACTTGGATGTCGGCCATCGGGTCGAGCCCGTAGCGCGCGGGGAGGCGGCGGCTCACTAAGTCTACGAGGGTGCCTAAGCACTTCTGCGGATCGTTTTCGGCGGCTAAGAAGCAGTTGTCGGCTGCGGAATTGGAAAACTCCGGCGTCTCCCCGCCGATGATTTCGTGGGCGGCGGTTACGATGCGGCTCATGGCCGACTGGCGGAAGATGCGGGTGAGTTCGACGTGCGGGATGCGCTCGCTAGCGATGAGGTCGGCGAGCACGTTCCCCGGGCCGACGGAGGGCAGCTGGTTCTTGTCGCCGACGAGAATGAGCGCCGCGCCGCGCGGGACGGCGGAGACGAAGCTCTTCATTAGCGTGATGTCAATCATCGAGGCCTCGTCTAAGATTACGGCGTCGGCCTCTATGGGGTTCGATTCGCAGCGCAAAAACTTGAACCCGCCCGCGCCGCTGTTCGGCTTGAACTCTAAGAGCCGGTGGATGGTGCGGGCCGCGATGCCCGAAATCGAGCCCATGCGCGCGGCGGCGCGCCCGGTGGGGGCGGCGAGCGCGATTCTGAGGTTGAGCTGCGTAAAAAGCGCGACAATGGCGCGGAGGGCGGTGGTCTTCCCCGTGCCCGGGCCGCCGGTAAGGATGAAAATTTTGTTCTTCGCGGCGCGGCGGACGGCCTCGAGCTGCTCGGGCGCGCCTATCCATCCGGTTTTTTGCTGATAGTATCCGATAAACTCGTCTATCTCTTTGTCGGAGAGGGCGGGCCTATTGCCGCCGCCAATCCTCTCCGACAAGCACCGCGCGGCCTCCGCTTCGGCGTGGTATAGATAGGGCAGGTAGACGCATCCGTCCTCGCAGATGAGCGCCTCTTGACTAATGCAATCGTCAAGCGTGTAGAGCACCTGCTCGGCTGTTACCCCAAGCAGCTCCGTCGATACCGCCTCTATCTCAGCCTTGGGCAGATACGTGTGCCCATTCGCCGACGCCGCCTCCTGCAGCGTATAGACGATCCCCGCCTTTATCCTCTTGTACGAATTGACGTCGAACCCCATCTTGACCGCAATCGCGTCGGCCTTGACGAAACCGATGCCCCAGACGTCGTCTATCAGCGTGTACGGGTTTTCGCA
Organism: Chitinispirillales bacterium; assembly: GCA_031254445.1. Taxonomy (GTDB): domain Bacteria; phylum Fibrobacterota; class Chitinivibrionia; order Chitinivibrionales; family Chitinispirillaceae; genus GUT77. Next base: position 736 of record JAIRUL010000056.1, on the reverse strand, counting down.
AATGCGCCTCTCGGCGTCGCCGCCGTAGGCCTTGTAGAGGCGGTTTGCCGTGGCCGCCGAAATGTCGTGTTCCTGCAAAAACAGCACGAGGCCGCGCATATGCCGCTGCTGCGCCCAGGAGTCTTTTATCTTGGCGAGCGTCTTCCCGCCAATCCCGGAAACCTCGGAGAGCCTATCGGGGGCGTCGTCCAACACGTTTAGCGTTTCGAGCCCGAACTTGCCGACGATCATCCGCGCCCGCTTCGCCCCGATATTGCTTATAAGCCCCGACTCAAGCAGGTGCGTGATGCCGTCTATTGTTGTGGGGCGGGCTATCTGGTAGCCCTTAAAGGCGAACTGCCGCCCGAAGCGCTTGTGCGTCGCCCAATCGCCGTCGAAAGAGACGCTCATCCCCCTGCGCACCGCAGGAGCGCTGCCGACGCAGGTGCAGAGCCCGCCGCTTGCAGTTAGAACCTGCAGGACGCAGTAGCCGGTGTCGTCGTTCTGGTAGGTGACGGTTTCTATGGTGCCATCGATGCGTTCCATATATGGAAAATAACATTCGGGCGCCTGAGGCCGAAGACTTTAAAAAGCCAAAATCTTTTTAGTCTTTTTAGTCTTTTAAGTCTTTTAAGTCTTTTAAAAGTCAAAATCTTTTTAAAATCTTTTTCAGACGAAGCCTACGGCTTCATAACGTGTGGCGCAGAGCCGCCACACAAAGTCAAAGTCAACATCAACATCAAAACCATCCACACCG
>JAIRUL010000052.1 GCA_031254445.1 Chitinispirillales bacterium | reverse complement strand
GCAGCGATTTGGTCTTATCGCCCACGGGCTTGTACGCCTGCTCGTAGTGCGGCAGCCATTCCGGGATAATAGCCTTGAGCCTGCGGGAGCACATGAAGTCCGAGGCTGCCCAAATCCTGCCCAAAACCTCCAAAAAGCATGGGTTTGCATACCGGCCCGGCCGCCCGCAGGAGGGGCTTATTCAGCAATACTATGGCGTATTTACGGCTGTAGCCGCAAACCGCGCAGAACTCATCAAATATCGGCTTTTTAGCCGTCCGTGGGGCGCTGTTATACCGCACCCAAATCGCCTTAAGGTACGCTCGCCTGTCCATAAATAATCCTCCCCTTTGGCTCTAAAACCATGGTTAGATTAATTATGAGGCAACGAATACGAACGGGCAAGTTCTTTTTGGGGCTTACTTACCCAGGGTTAGATTTAATTTGAGGCAATTCGCTTTTGGTCGGGTCGTAAAAAAATTGAGAAAAGTCTTGACATAGTGTTTTACCATGAATTATATTTGTATATGTAGGTGGTGGGAGATCGCCCGTTATTTGGAGGTTTGGCGATTTCCGGCATGGATACCGGTAGAGAGAGGTTAAGCAACGTTCTGCGGGGGCGGGGAAAGTTGTTGATGGATATCCGTGGCGAGCATATTGCTTATGTAAAAAGTTTAGGAGGTCGTTAATGAGTAATGAATTAGCTATCGCTATCACAGCAGTTTCTGGTTTTGCTAGTATTGTTGTCACAACGGTGATTAACTATCTTTTCAAAAGAATGGACTATAAGAGAGAGGTGCGCAAGCAAACAATTGATTCGTTAGGAAATTACTATTTGCCATTGGTAAAACATTTAAAAAAACTTAGAAATAGTTTACAAAATTATATGAGAGCAGACGACGAATCAACAATAGAGTCATTATTTTCTGAACTTGCTCGACAACGAGAAACAAGAGGAACAAGAATTGGAGCCAAGGGAGATGTGGAGGGCAATGTAGTAGAACTATCGGAATTCATGACAGAAAACAAAACCACATACATCAATGATTCCATTTTGTGGAATTATTATTGCTTGATTGACGATTTTATTGTTTCTTTATCTGAGGCAGTAAGTAAAAGAGTGATGCCTATTCCTGACCAATATAATAAGTTTGATGTCGGCAATATAGACCAATTTATAAAAAGAATTGACATCGTTAGAACTACGCTATTTTAGAAAGATACCATTTATGGAATTTATTTCAAAATTAGGAGGCGAGATCGTGGATAAGCAAAGAATTTTAGACCAAATTGTGGAAAGAGTAAATCACGACGAAACAGGCATATCTAGGCTTCTGCAAGCAAATCCAGATTCACGTTTACCGCGCCGCAGTTTTGATGGTATTATTACTGAAGAAGTATTTTTGACGCATCTCTATTTTGAGAGTAAAGTAGTCGAAGAGCATAAGAAAAGATTATCCTCGTTTTTATCAAATGGCGATGGTAGAAATACTGTATTTATTTTGGGGTATCAAGGTTGTGGTAAGACAACATTTGTAAGCTCTTTGCTAAATTACTATCGTTCTGAAAAAGGTCTAAGCTCTTCGTCTTTATTAAGAGTCGATTGCGATGCATATGGCGTAACCTCTGACAATGATCCGTTAAAAAGCATTTTTATACAATCACTTTTATCGTTTCTTAAATCTTGCGTTGAACCGTTTGAAAAGTTTGTATTATTTTTCGATAAGAATGTGAACGTTCTTACACAATTGACGAATTACCGTCAAATATCCGCATTCAGGGTTTTTATTGATCAATTTATTAGAGAGAAAAAAAATATAAACAACATAGCGGAGCGTGACGAGTGTTTATCTTGGTTCGTACAAACATATGCATTCAAAGATGTGTTTTACATTCTTTTTATGTTTTTACTTTCTAATGTTTTTAGAGAAAAAGAATCCACTACCCCAATCGTAGTCTTTATTGATGATTTGGATAGTGTTGATGAGCATGAGACGTTAAGATCATTTATCACAGCTGTGGATGACTTTACTATTGATATGAGTGGTATTTTTCATGACCTATGCATTTATGAGGATGCTGTTGATAGATATCAATATACTGATAAAATTAAAATTGTCATCGCTATGAGAGAAACTACCCGGGCAGCCTTGCCGTCGTCGCATTTTTCGGATATTTTTAATGACCTATACACACATTATGACATAACAGATTGGCAAGACAAGCATATGATTGCGCAAAAGCGGCTTGATTTTTTGCGTGAGTCTCCAAGGCTATCCCCAGAAAAGCAATATGAATCGCGATGTATCAGTAATATTATGTTAGATAGTAGTAGGCACACTACAAACGTGTTTACCGCTCTTTTTAACAATAATTATAGAAAAACCATTAATGCAATTACACTTGCTGTCAAGGATCATAAGAAACAATTTGATGACTATAATAATATTATGGGCTTAGACAAACAGGTGTATAGATATGGTGCACGTGGAATTTTATTTAAATTAATAATAGACAATTTTATTAGACAAAATTATTTCAAAGAAATTGGCGTGTTGGATTTGCTAGGCCATACAACTGATATAAGCATTGCTCGTTTAGTATTGTCGTATCTGAGTAATTATACAGATACTGGATGTGGCAATAATAGACATCATCCACTTCGACAACTTTTACAAGATTTTAAAGATGCACAAATATCAGACCCCTGCAATATTATGCAAATCGTTCAAAATATGTATAACTTGGAAAATGCTAAATGGTCGCATCTGATTTCATTCAGCCAATTAGATTACATTGATAATAAAAACATCAATCCTGAAACATCCTCATTGCATTATACGTGTGCTGGAAAAATATTTCTTGAGACTGTCACGACTCACTTTGAATTCTTTTCTTCTAGAATGGGTTTTAATCAACAAAATGAACCGCGAAATGAACCGTTATTTTGTAAAAGCAATAGAATTAAGGACAGCGATGGCAAATACAAATTTGTTAATGTTATTGAAACAATTTTTAACGAAGTAGCGAAATGTTGCGAATCGTTAAGGGTTCATAATAAAAAGGTTTGCTTGCGTACAAAATATCCAGACCCATATAAATATGATATTAAGATTTATCATGAATCACCATTTATTGCGCAAATTAGCAAATCTAGCTCCGGTAAAAGAATGAAACAATTTCATGAAGAACGGATAATAGATTCTCACATCGGCTATATTGATGTATTTAGAAAATACATACTAAATGAAACAACAATTAATGTCTCGGAAAAAATTGAGATAAATAAAATACTGCATAGGCTTTTAGAAAAGTATGTTCGCCTATTAGAGTCGGATGTGGTGCTTAAAAGCAATAACCATTTACTCTCGCATTTTAAGAATCAATTAAATTTAATAAAAAAAGATTTCAAAAACTTTGATATTGCTGTTAATAAAGAGAGTTATAGTTCTTGAGAGTGGAATGTAAATAGTTGACGAGGCTGTCCCGACTTTTGTGTAACCCTCCGCCATGACATATATCCATAAATCCCCTCCCGGAGGGATTCCTCAGCCTCTGCGGCTCAGCCCTCCGCCGGATCGCCATCTATCCGCCGTCCAGCCCAGCGCGTTTTGCGACATGGGTTGGTGTTGCTTTATATTTTCTTGCTTTTATCTGTAACAAATAATATATTTATAGAATAAATAGAGGGGCGGAAATGAGTAAAAAGCTTAGAATTTATTTAGACACATCTATTATCAGCTATCTCGACCAGCAGGACGCGCCGGAAAGGATGGCCGAAACGTATGGCCGAAACGTATGGCCGAAACGTATGCGCTTTGGGAGTTGATTAAAGGGGATGGGTTTGAGGTCGTTATATCGGAAGTTGCAATTGATGAAATTAATAATTGCGGCGATGTTAAGAGGAATAAATTATACGCTTGCCTTAATATGGTACGGTATGAGCTTGTTGGCAGAAGCATTGATATGTATGCCTTAGCATCACGTATTATTGACGCGGGCATTTTAACGCGAAAAAGTTTCGATGATTGCTGCCATATTGCGCTTGCAGTACTGAATAACTGTGATATTATAGTTTCGTGGAATTTCAAGCATCTTGTAAATCCAAAGACAATTCGTGAAGTCAGGGCTGTTACGGTTGCTGAGGGGTACAAAGATGTTCTTATTTGCGATCCGTTGATGCTTATCGGAGGGGGTGAGTGTGATTCATAACATTCCAAAGCCGTCGTTGAGCCCGGATTTTACGATAGACGATATCCATAAAATCCGCGAATGGAACTATGAGCGCTTAAAGGATTCGACGCTGGAGGAGCGCGAGGCGGAATCCAAGCGGAAAATGCTTGATTATATCGAGCGTTTCGATTTAGTTTTCGATCGATCGAAAAACGCTTATGTGCATTATCCAAAAGGGCAGTAATTCTACGTTTTTATAACGGCGTTTAGATCCCATTAAGTCATCCTGGCGGCCATGCAAGTTCCCTGCCGCCGAGGGCGTGGATGTGCAGGTGGCCGACGGTTTGGCCGGCGGAGTCGCCGGAGTTCACTACGAGCCTGTAGCCGTCTTTGTCGAGGCCGCTTGCCTTTAGGGCTTGGCAGAGCGCGTTCATGAGCCCGCCGAGCAGCGCCCCCATCTCGCCTTGCGGGATCTCGTGCGCCGCGGCGTAGTGTTTTTTGGGGATGGCGAGCAGGTGGGTGGGGGCTTGCGGGCTGATGTCGCGGAAGACCAGCGCGCGGTCGTCCTCGTAGACTTTGTCCGCCGGAATCTCGCCGGCGGCGATTTTGCAGAAGAGGCAGTCGCTCATATCGCTTAATCCTTTTTTTTTTTCGCCCCTACGGGGCGCATGTTTTAAAATAGCGCCCCCTGCGTCTTTATGTGTGGGGCGTAGACGGGGGCTATGGCATCGGGGCGTTACGGCGGAGCCCCGCCCCCAAAAGAATTTAAAGATTTTGGCTTTAAACCCTATATTATGGAATATAATAAAATTAAAATAATAAAGTAAAGTATTGACATGCCGATAGCCATAATACTATAATATAGGAGTAACCCGATATTATAATAGTTAAACGGCAAGGTACAATAATCAAGCAGAATGGTGGGAATAGTAAGCGCATGAAGTCAGTTCAGAGTGTGAAGTCGGTCCAAAAGGCAGTCCGCGGTTTTTGCTCTTCGGCAATAGTGATTTTTGTTATCGCGCTCGCTCAAATGTCCGTACTTACAGCAGCCCCTGCTCCGTCGGCCCAGCCTCAGCTGGCCCTCAACGTCGCCCCCGCCCCTGCGCCCGCGCTTGGCGGCGAGGGGGTAGGCATTTCCTCCGTGCCCTCCGCCGACAGCATCGCCGAGGCGCAGTACCGCGAGGAGGAGGGGCAGGATTTCAACTCGCTCTTTGAGGACGCGGGCGAAATGGCCATAGACACCTCGTTTGGGTGGAGCAACAACAGGATAAACTCCGGCCGCTTCGACTACAAGATGCTCGGCGCCGCCGACACTATAAAGATACCGCTCGTCGATTCGGCGCAGAACAAGCGTTACGCTCACCCGTTCAGCAATTATGTCACTTCGCAGTTTGGCCCCCGCAGGTTTTTGTGGCACTACGGCGTAGACGTCAAGCTGCAGCAGGGCGATACGGTCAAGTGCGCGCTCGATGGCATTGTGAGGGTTATCCAGTATGACCGCCGCGGCTACGGCAACGTCGTCGTGGTGCGCCACCACAATGGGCTTGAGACCGTTTACGGGCATCTTTACAAGGTGACGGTCAGGCCGAACCAGCGCCTAAGGGCTGCGGAGGCGGTGGGGCTGGGGGGCAACACCGGGCGCTCGACCGGGGCGCACCTGCACTTCGAGACAAGGTATTTCGGCGAGCCGTTCAACCCGTCGCATATAATCGATTTTGATAGCTACGCGCTGAAGAGCGATACGCTTGTATTGACAAGGGGCGACTTTGAGTATCTGACCGAGCTGCGGAAAACCGTCTACCACACCGTGCGCAGGGGCGACAATCTCGGGTCGGTATCTCGGCGTTACGGGACAACCGTCAACAAACTGTGCAGGCTGAACGGCATTACCTCCAAAACGGCTTTGCGCGTAGGGAAGCGCCTCGTGGTCAGGAGCGGGAAGGAGGCGGAGGAGCAGGTAACAAAATCTGTGGCGGTCGCCCAGGAGCAGGGCGCGTCGGCGCTGCTGCCCTCCGGCGCGCAGGCTACGGTTGACGAGGCGATGAACCGCCGGAGCCCGGAATTTAGAATCCTGAACTCAAAATAGCCATTAGGTTAGCGCCGCTTTTGGCTGTGGCGGCGCTAAATTCCCGTTTAGCGCGGGGTTTTCCAAAAGAAGCAAAGTTCCGTCCGAATTAAAATAATTGCCTCCGCCCCTATCCCCCAATATATTTTACTATATATAATAAGTATTTTCATTTTTAGCAGGGAACAATAGCAAAAAAATGCTCGTACCGGTCGAAATCTCATCCTTTGCCGTAGATTCCTCAAAGGGTTCGCCGCTGATTATCCTGCGCGAGGCGGGGGGCGGGCGCTCCGTAGCAGTTCCGCTTGACCACGTTGACGCGAACGCCATCGCGATGCACACGCTTCAGGTGCGCGTCGACAAGCCGCTCACGATTGACCTTGCGAAGATTTTGATCGAGCAGCTTGGGGCGGTTCTATATAGGGTGGTTATAAGCGACGTGAGCGAGGACGGGGTTTTCTCGGCGGGGCTTATTATTAAGGCGGACGGCGGCGCGTCGCTTAAGGTGATCGACTGCCGCCCGTGCGACGCCATTACGCTGGCTGTGCGCAGCGGCGCGCCCATCTTTGTTCGGAGCGAGGTTTTTTTAAAGATCTCCTCCGGTTCCGGGCTCTCCGAGAGCGAGCAGTTTAGGGCATACATAAGGTCGATTGACACCGCCGACTTCGGCAGATACGTTTTGGAGTGAGGGCTATGGGCATCAGGAAATGGTTGTTGTCGGCGGCGGTTTTGGGCAGCATTGCGTCCGCGCCGGTTTTGGGCGCCGCCGCGCCGGTTTCGGCGGATGACGGCGGGTCGCCGCTCTTCAAGAGGGCGCGGGGTTTTTACGAGTCCGAGCAGTTCGACTCCACGATAGCCGTGATACGCGAGCATCTGCGCAAGAACGGGCGCGACCCCGAGTCGTATACGCTCGTTCCGCTCGCCGCCGAGGCGGACATCCGCAAGGGCGAGTACGCGCAGGTGCATAGGCTCATAGCCATGTATCGCCAAAAGTTCCCCGAGTCGCCGTTTATGCCGCGCCTCACATACCTTGAGGGCGTGGCGTACGCAAGGGAGGCGCGCCCCGTCCACGCGCTCACCTCGTTTTCAACCGCGCTTGGGCTTGGGATATCCGCCGATCTCTTAAACGCGTCGCTCGCCAATTCGGAGCTTATATGCGGGCGTTCGCTCAGCGTTGACGAGCTTTCATCCTTGTCAAGCAAGGCGGAGCTGCACGGCGTGCTGCTTGAAATCGTGCGGTTCTACGAGATACAGCGGCTTATGGCGCTGGGCCAGGCGGTGAGGGCGAAAAACAGCGCCGAGGAGTTTAGGAGGGTATACCCGCGTTCCCGCTACTTAGAGCAGATAAAGGGTTTTTCGAGCGGGCTCGTCAAGGAGCAGCATTACTACAAGAAGGGTCCGCACCCCATTCAAGTCGGGCTATTGGCTCCTATGACGGGCGAAGACGCCGATATAGGTAAGTTTATATTGCAGGGCGTGAAGCTCGCGTTTGACAATTACAATATGCGGGCGCCCAACCCGCTGAAGCTGATTGTCTACGACACAAAGGGCAGCCCCGTTGAGACGGCCAAAAAGTCTAAAGACCTATTGTCGAAAGACCAAGCGCCGCTCTGCATAGGCCCCGTCCTCTCCAACACGGCGGTAGTGAGCGCTGCGATGTTCTCCGGCAAGAATATCGTGATGATCACCCCCACGGCCAACGAGGACGGCATCTCTTCCATAGACGAAAATATCTTCCAGATGAATGTCACGCTCGGCACGATGGCGCAGCGTTTGGCGAAGTACGCGCTTGACAACCTGAACATCCGCGACATAGCGGTTATCGCGCCAAGCAGCGGCTTCGGCTTCGCTATGGCCGACGCGTTTAAGGAAGAGTTGGGCCGCCGCAGCATCGAGGTGGTGTACGAAGAGTATTTCCAAGAGGGCATCCACGACTTTTCGGCTACGCTTAAAAGGCTGCGCAAGGCGCTCATCCGCCGCCGCCTCGAGGCCATTGCCGCGGAGCGCGGCGATATGCACAGGATAACGCAGCTCTCTCACTCCGACAGCGTAAGATACGCCGACTCGACCTTGGTCGTGGGCGGCCTATTCATGCCGCTTGTGGACTACGAAGACGTGGTCAAGCTCTCGTCGCAGGTCGTCTTCCAGCGCATACGCACCCAAATGCTCGGAACCGGCGGCTGGAGCGACCCGCGCGTCCCGTCCGAGGGCAAGCGCTACGTGAGCAACGCCATAATATCGGCGGGCATCCAGCCCGATCAGGCGAGCGACAACTGGAAAAATTTTAGCGGCGCATACAGAGCCCGCTACAACGACGAGCCCAACCGCATAGCCGCTATGGGCTACGACGCGGCGATGCTAGTCATAAAAGCCGCCGAAGAGAGCGGCGGCGGAGACGACGTGGCAAGGATCAAGAAAGCGCTCTCGGCGATACAAGAATACAGCGGCCTATCGGGGAAGATATCGTTTGACCCGCAGACGGGCGCGAATACCGAGGCGGTAATTATGAAAGTTACGGAGTCGGGGTTTATAAGGGTGCAGTAGGAGCGGTATGAGAAAAGCCATATACTTTATAGTCGAGGCGTTCCGCGGGTTTTATCAGGCAAAGCTGATGACCTTTGTTTCTATTATGACTGTGACCGCTACGCTCTTTCTTATTTGCGGCGTGTTTATCGCGCTTATGAATATAGACGAGGTTTTGAGCAGGGTGGGCGAGCAGCCGGACGCGGTTGTGTATTTGAGCGAGGGCGCGTCGGCCGACGCCGTGTTGCAGGCGGGCCTTATCGACACCGTAAAAAAGATGGCCGGCGTAAGGGAGGTCGCGTTTTTGAGCAAGGACAGCGCTTGGAACCGCTTTGAGTCGATGTATGGGGCCGAGATGCTTGAGGCGGTTGACGAGAATCCGTTTGTCGCGTCTTTGGATCTCACGCTTTACGAGGGCAGCCAGACCCCCGAGGCCGTGGCCGAGCTGCAGAATAAGATATCGGCGCTCGCGGGGGTGGAGGCGGTGCGTTATTCGCGGGAGTGGCTGGATTACATCATGAGGCTGCGCGACCGTTTTTACGTCATATCGCTTGCGGCGGCGCTAGTCATTCTCTTTGCGCTGCACTCTATCATTTCGAACACAATAAAGCTCACGATTTACGCGCGGCGGGATTTGGTTAGGAACATGCACTACGTGGGTGCGACCGACCTCTTTATAAAAATGCCGTTTTTGCTTGAGGGCATGCTCCAGGGCTTTATCGGCGGATTGCTCTGCGTGGGCGTGCTGGTCGCGGCCAAGTTTTTGCTGGCCAATATTTCCATAAACTGGTATTTTTCCTATATGCCTTTTGTCGTCGTGATAGGGGTGTTTTTCGGGTGGCTCGGAAGCAGGTTCGCGGTAAGCAAATTTCTCGTGTAGCGTTTGTCGCGTGTTGTCTACTTGCGGCGGCAGCGTTCGCCGCTACGCCGCTTTTTGCCCAAGAGCGGAAAGCGGCGAACCAGCCGAATCAGTCGCCGCCCGCGCAAAAGGGGGCAACGCAGCAAAAGTCAACGCCGACGCAGCAAAAAGGGACGGCGCAGCAAAAATCAGCGCCGCCGCAGAAAAAGGGGGCGGCGCAGCAAAAAAAGCCCGCCGAATCCGAGGCGGTCTCCGCCGTCGAGAGGGAGATAAGCCAGACGCAGGGCGCGCTCGACTCCATAAAGGCGGAGCTTGCAAAGGGGCGCGCGCGCTTCAAAGAGCTCCAAAGCGAGGAGGGGAACTATTTGACCCGCCTTGAGCAGATAGAGAAGAACATCTCCGCGTCCGGCAAGTACGCTGAGCTTGTCCAGAGGCGGATTGACACAACGGAAACGGAGATTATAGCCCTCGGCGATTCTTTGACCAAAGCGGAAACGGATTTATACAGCGCGCGGGAGCTGATGAAGAAACGGTTGCGCAGCGCCTACATGACGGGTGAGACGAGCAAGCTGCAAATGCTCCTAACCGCGCGCAGCCCGTCGGAGTTCGTTCACCGCGTGCGGTACTTTCAAGACCTGAATCGCTACGACAAACGGCTCGCCGAATCGATTAGGGGCGGCATCGCGTCCGTTAGCGAAAAGAGGGCGGCGCAGGAGGAGAGCCGGCAGGAGCTTGTAAAACTCTTGTCCGATAAGAAAAAGGAGCAGCAGTCGCTTGTCGCGGAGGAGGCTGAGAGGCGCACGGTGCTCGAAGACATCCGCACAAAGAAGAGCGCGCACGAGACGATGGTGGCGGAGCTCGAGGAGGCGCAGAACGAGCTGAACGCGCTGATACGGGTGCTTGAAGGCAGGCGCAAAAAAGTTAAGGAAGAAGAGGATCGCAAGGCGTCGGTTAGTTTTGAAAAAAGGAAAGGGAAGCTGCCCTGGCCCTTGCGCGGCGAGATAACTAGAAAATTCGGCAACGTGGTACACCCCGTCTACAAGACGGTCACGCCGAACAACGGCATAGACATCTCCGCTAAAAAAGGCGCGCCGGTGAAAAGCGTGGCGCCCGGCGAAGTCGCGCTCGTCAAGTGGCTGAGGGGCTACGGCAGATGCGTGTTCATCGACCACAGCGGCGGTTTTTACACGCTCTACGCGCATTTAGACGATGTGTCGGTAGAGGAAAACCGCACTGTAGTAGAGGGTTCCGAGGTCGGCAAGGCGGGGGAGACGGGGACGAGCGGCGGGCCGAAACTGCATTTCGAGATAAAGCGGCGGGCGGAGTCGCTTAATCCTGAGGATTGGCTTGAGAAGTGATGCCGTTGCAATATTTGGGGAATGATAATTTGCAGAATGTTTTGGATGGGTAGCGCACAATATCGGGATGAGAGCATGGCGGCGTTAAGGTGGAATAACTTAGTTGGGCAGGAGCGCGTCAAGGCGGTCTTCGAGTTTGCCTTTCAAAAGGAGACGCTTGGGCACGCCTACCTCTTTTGCGGCGAGCGGGGCATCGGAAAATTCGCCGCCGCCGTGGACTTGGCGATGGCGGTTCTCTGCAAGGGCGCCGAGGCGCGCCCATGCGGGGAGTGCCCGTCGTGCAAAAAGGTCAAGGCCTACTCGCACCCCGATTTTCACGTCATCATGCCGCTTGTGCTCGGAGCCGAGCACAAGAAAGACGGCGTTCTCACCGACGAGGGGTGGGCGCTCGCCGCGTCGTCGGCCAAGGCGCGGATAGAAGACCCCTATAGGCTCCAGCGGTACGACGGCATCCCCGACATTCCGGTAGAATGGGTTAGGGAAGCGAACCACGCCGTTATGCGCGGCGCCACGGCGGGCCCCTCCAACGCGCTCATTATCGACGGCGTAGAGTCTATGAGGAAAGAGTCGGCGAACGCGATGCTGAAGACCTTGGAGGAGCCGCCCCCCGGGACGCTCATGGTTTTATTGACGGACAAGCTCCACGCAGTTTTGCCGACGATCGCCTCGCGCTGCCAGATAATCAGGTTCCCCCTGCTGCCGCCGGACGCCATCCGCGCGGAGCTGCGTAGGCGGCTCGATGGCGGCGGCAATGCAAACGCAGCCGTCGAAACCGCCGCCGCGTCCGGCTCGCTTGGCATCGCCATAGAGGAATTGGAGAACCCGTTAGACGAGTACTACGAACTCGCCGCGTCGCTCTGGAACGACTGCCTGCGCGGCGGTTGGGGCTCTGCGGCCAAGAGCGCCGAGAACCTCTCCTTTGGCAAGGATTCGTTTACGACCTGCCGCAACACCCTAAGCTGCCTCATTCAGCTTATACGTTTCGCTTTTTTAAAGAAATTCGGCCAAACGGCGTCGTCAATAAATTATATTGCTGTAGAGGCGTCCTATCAAATAGAGCTCCCAAAGGCCGCCGTTCCGGCCGATATTGAGCACATCGTCCAGATTGCCCAAAGGGCGTTTAGCGACTTAGAGGCAAGGGGCAACGCAATGCTCATTATGGCTAATCTAGTGTGTACGCTTATGGAGACGCTAAATGGCGAAGAACAGTAAGCTCGTGGAGGTCGCGTTCAAGGGCGAGCGCAAGGCCATATTTAAGGATAAGAACGAGCTCGACATCATCGAGGGCGAGTATGTCGTAGTGGAGGCCGAGCGCGGCCAGGATATGGGCAAGGCCTCTTGCGTTGGCTCTCTTGTCAAGCTAAAGCGCGGCAAGGGCGAGACGCGCGGCGTCATCCGCAAGGCGCAGGGGAGCGACCTCGAGGCGCTTAAAAGGAATCAGGAGAAAGAGAAGTCCGCCTTTAAGGTTTGCCGCGAAAAGATAAAGCACTTCAAATTAGAGATGAAGCTCGTAGACGTAGAGATGCAGTTCGACGGCAGCAAGATAACGTTCTATTTCACCGCTGCGCAGCGCGTTGACTTCCGCGAGTTAGTTAAGGATTTGGCCTCCGTCTACCGCACCCGCATAGAGTTGCGCCAGATAGGCGTCCGCGACGAGGCCAAGCGCATAAGCGGCTGCGGCGTGTGCGGGCGCAAGCAGTGCTGCAACGCGTTTTTAACCGAGTTCGAGCAAATCACGACGCAGATGGCGAAAGACCAGCAAATCGCCCTCAACCCGTCAAAAATTTCAGGCAACTGCGGGAGGCTCTTATGTTGCCTGCGGTACGAAAACGATATGTACACGGATATATTCTCCGAGTTCCCCCCGCTCGGCGCAAGGATTCGCCACGGCAGCAAGGAGGGGACGCTCAACTACATAAACATCTTCCAAAACAAGGGCCTAGTCCACTTCGGCGACTCGCAAGAGTGGCTTGAACCGGAAGAGCTTATGAAGGGTAATACCGGGCAGATGGTTAATAGGTAAAGGTAAGGAGCGGTATTAATGGATAACGATACGGCCGGCCGCAAGCGCGTTTTAGTAACCAGCGCGCTGCCATACGCAAACGGCGACATTCACCTCGGCCACCTGCTTGAGGTGGTGCAGACCGACATATACGTCCGCTACCATAGGCTGCGCGGCGACGATGTCCTCTACGTGTGCGCCGACGACACGCACGGGACGCCCATTGAAATCAGCGCGCTGCGCCTAGGCATTACCCCCGAAGAGCTTATTGACAAGGCGCGAGAGAACCACATTCGCGATTACTCTGGCTACAATATCAGCTTCGATATCTACTACACGACGAACTCCGACGAGAACCGCCGTTATGCGGAGCTGATTTACGATAACCTCCGCAAAAGCGGCTTAGTTGTCGAAAAAGAGATCAGCCAATACTATTGCGCCCACGATAAGCGCTTTTTGCCGGATAGGTTTATCGTCGGCACCTGCCCCCGCTGCAAAGCCGCGAAGCAATACGGCGATGTCTGCGAGGCGTGCGGCGCGACTTATGAACCGACCGACATCATAGAGCCCGCCTGCGGGATATGCGGCAACGCCCCGCAGATGCGCAAGTCTACGCACATTTACGTCCAGTTGTCAAAGCGCGAAGAGTTTTTGCGGGAATACATAAACCGCGCGGGCGTTCTGCAATCCGACATGAGGAATTTTGTCAAAACGTGGATAGACGAGGGGCTTAAAGAGTGGTGCATATCGCGCGACGGGCCCTATTTCGGTTTCAAGATACCCGGCACGGAGAATAAATTTTTTTACGTGTGGATGGATGCGCCTATCGGCTACCTTTCGTCTACGGAGCGTTATTGCACAGACAACGGCGGCAGCGCGATGGACTACTGGAAAAAGGGCGGCGACGCCGAGGTTGTGCATTTTATAGGTAAAGACATCGTCTACTTCCACGCCCTGTTTTGGCCGGTTATGCTTGACAGCTCGGAATTTACCCTCCCTACGAGCTTGCGCATCCACGGCTTTTTGAATATTCAGGGCGAGAAAATGTCCAAGTCGCGCGGGACGTTTATCCTCGCGCGCGAGTACATCGAAAAGGTGAGCCACCCGCAGGCGGCTGAATTTTTGCGCTTTTACTACGGGTCAAAGCTGTCGCCCACAAGCGCCGACTTAGACCTAAATAAAGACGAGTTGATAACGCGCGTCAACGCCACGCTGATAAATAACATCGGCAACCTGCACCACCGCTCTATGGTTTTTTGCGAGCGTTACTTCGACGGCCGCGTCCCGGACGCGGCGTGGGATACCGAGATAGCGGCGCAGGTCGAGGCTGCGGCGGATGAAATCGGCGGTTGGTACGAGAGCGGCGATTATAAACTCGCTGCGGAAAAGATACACGCGCTCGGCAGCGTCGGCAACAAATATTTTCAGGACAGCAAACCTTGGGAGTCGATAAAGAGCGGAGATAAGAACGCGGCTGCGGCGGTAGTCGTTACTTGCGTCAATCTTATAAAGGCGCTTATTGTCTTCCTTAAACCCGTCACGCCTAAGCTCTGCGCGGAGTTTGAGAAGCAGCTTGGGGTAGACCTTAAATGGGGCGACTATCGCTTCAGCCTCTCGAACCACCCGGTAAACTCGGTTGACAAATTGGCATCCCCCCTCGGCGACGAGCACTTGAGCGCGCTATTTACGCCGGCGGCCGAATTATGAGCTTTGCTGCATTGCGTGAAAAAATCGCCCTTAGAGAGATAAACGCAGACGCCGTCCAAAAATTAGCCGCCGACCTAAACGTGCCCATAGCGGCTGCGGCGATATTAGTAGGTAGGAACCTCACCGATTTTGACGGGTGCAAAAAATTCTTTCGCTCAAGCATAGACGGCTTTCACGACCCGTTTCTTTTCGGCGACATGGAAAAGGCCGTAAAGCGGATTAAGCGGGCTATTGACGCAGGCGAAAAAATTTTAATTTACGGCGACTACGATGTAGACGGCGTAACATCAACCGCGCTTTTGCACAGAGTCCTGAAACGGCTCGGGGCAAATTGCGATTACTACCTCCCCAACCGCTTGACGGAGGGGTACGGGCTCTCCGAGGCCGGCATACGCCATGCGGCCGAGAGTGGGGCGACGGTTATCGTCACTGTAGACTGCGGCATTACCGCATGCGACGAGGCGAAGCTTGCGGCGTCCTTGGGCATAGAGATGATACTCACCGACCACCACGAGCCCAAAGATTCCCTGCCGACAGCGCTGGCGATTATCAACCCAAAGCTCAACGCCTGCGGTTACCCCGATAAATCGCTCGCCGGCGTGGGTATCGCCCTCAAGCTCTGCCAAGCCTTGGCGGGGATTATAGGCCGCGGCAGCGATTTATGGAGCGACCTGCTCGAACTCGCCGCGCTCGGCACCGCCGCCGACATTGTTCCCATGACCGGCGAGAACCGCATCATAACCGCGCTTGGCTTCGCGCAGATGCCCGGTTCGTATATCACAGGCCTCAAGGCGCTTTTAGAAGCGCAGGGCCTTTCCGGCAAGCCGCTCTCCACGGGGCAAGTCGTCTTCCAGCTTGCGCCGTGCATAAACGCGGTAGGCCGCCTCGGCGACCCGCGCAGGGGAGCGGAACTCCTTCTAACCACAGACCCCGCGCTCGCCGCCCTCTACGCGAAGGAGCTTAGGGAGGCCAACTTAGAGCGCCGCGCCTTAGACAGCGTCGCCGCCGAAGAGGCGTTCAAGTGGGTAGAGGAAAACTGCGCGCCGGAGAACGACTACGGTTTAGTGGCCGCAAGCCCTACGTGGCACGTAGGCGTCATAGGCATAGTGGCTTCTAAGGTGGTAGAACGTTTTAGCCGCCCGGCCATACTCATATCCATAGGCGAGGACGGCACGGCCAAAGGATCCGGCAGGAGCGTTTCAGGTTTGCATTTGCTCGAAGCCTTAGACGAGTGCGCGCCGCTCTTAGACGCCTACGGAGGCCACGCCGCCGCCGCCGGTTTGTCCTTGCGCGCAAGTAATATAGACGCTTTCAGGAAAAAGTTCAACGAGGTGGTAAAGACACGCTTGTCGCTCGCCGACCTCGCCCCGCAAATAACGGCGGACGTCGATGTGGCAATAGACGCGCTGACCCCAAAGCTGCTGCGCATAATTAAGCAGATGGAGCCTTTCGGCCCCGGCAATATGCGCCCGGTGCTTATGACCCGCGGGCTGAAACACCGCTACCCGCCAAAAATTGTGGGGCAAAAACACATCAAGATGTCGCTAACGGACGGGAAAGCCGTCATGGACGCGATCGCCTTTGGGATGGGGGAACGGTTTAGCGAAATAAGCGCCGCAAAATCGCTCGACGCCGCCTTTGCGCTTGAAGAAAATGAGTGGAACGGGAAGGTCAGTTTACAGATGAATATTAAAGGAATTAGTGTGCGGTAGATAAAATTCAAAATTTTAAAAATCTTTTGGGGACGGGGTTCTGCCCCGTAACGCCCCGGTATTATAGCCCCCTCCTTAAATTAAAATAAATCGCGCCGTTTCTCCGTAATAATTATGGCGGAGGTGTATGCGGGCGAGTTCTCATATGCCGCTAGGCGCGTCCGTCCCCATAAACGAGAGGGATGAGGCAATGAAGCGCGTCAAAATATCTTTCGGCGTTAGCCCAATCGGCGGTTCTACCATAGTCGGCGTTTTAGCCGCCATCGTGTTCATCAGCGTCGTCGCCGCGTTTATGGTCAAAAATACCGGCGCGCATTCCTCTGCAAGCGTGGGGTACGCGTCTTCTATGACGATGCACAGCACGGTCCGAAGCGGAATCGCCGCCACGGAGTCGTTCCTTTGGTATAGCGCCGACAGCGCGCTCAAAATCATAAACAGCCTCCCGGAGAACGGGGAGGAGAGCAAGTCGTTTATATTCGGCAAAAATGGCAAAGAGAAGGCAAGGCTCTCCGCGAATCAGTTTTTTAGCAGCCGGATTGCGATGTTTGACGAAGAAACAGGTTACTCGCAAATTGTGGTTAGCAGCGCGAAGAGCGCCGCCGGCAAGAGCATGAAGAACGCCCGCGCGTTTTATAGGCTTGGGAACCTGACAAAAAACGATATAGGCAAGTATGGCGGGAAGAACGCCGTATATATGAAAGGCGGCCTTGCCAACGGGGATAACGGAATGGAGGTTTTTGGGAACGCTACGTTTGAGGGGAATGCCAAGTTTCAGAATTGCCCTGGCATCTTCCACGGCGAAGCTTTCTTTCAGGAAAATGTAAGCGTTATGCACGGCGGGACGGTCTTTCACGACAAAGCCTACTTTGGCGGGAACGCCAATTTTCAAAATTTCAGCGGTTCTCACAATGTGTTTGAAAGCGACGTTGGTTTTAACAAGAATTACGCCACGCAAGGAAGCCAATCCGTCCGCGCGGCGGGGGACGTTTATATTAAGGGAGATTTTAGAGCGGCTGATGAATACAGCGATAACTTTGACGGAAACGCGTATATCACAAGCACGGGCGCGGATAAAACGTTTTATTATACCGATAAGCTCTCCTTGCAGGGAGAAAATTGCGTAATAAATAACGGTTCTTGTTCGATACACGGGTACAACCATATTAATCCTACCAACATTAAGAATTTTTCGCAACAAGCCAACGTAGAGAATATGGATGTATTAGACCGCCTGAAGATGGCCGGTATCGAAGAACGCCGAGACCCGCAGCTTGATATAAAGAAGATACCGAACGAAAAGATTAAGCCCGCCTATCAGGCGATAACTACCGGCAGCCAGTTCAGTTTGAGCAAATTGAACGAGGCGTTCGACGCGGCCAAGGCAAACGACGAGCTTTATAACGGCCACTTAGTGCTTAAAGTCGGGAAAAACGACCCTAACATCAACTGGCCAGGCGGCAATCCGGGTACATTTAACGATAAAGTGATATTCATCATAGAGGATGACGCCAATACGTTTGGGTCAACCAACGGAAACTTTTACAATAGCGGCCCAAGCTCGAGCACAATGATATTCGTGGGCGCCGGCAACGCGACATTGCAGCAGTTCGGCACAAGCGGCTTGTTCCGCGGGCTAATTTACATAGACGAGGCGAATACCTCCGCGCAGAATTCTTTCAACTGGAAAAACGGGGGCTACATAGAGGGCGCGTTCCACAATTTTTCAAGCAAAAATTTTGAGTGGAACGCCGGCCAAAACAGCTCGTCGAAGATAGTGTTCGATGAAAATGTGCTAAACGCTTTCGGCTCATTAGTAAAAGGCGGTTCCGGCGGCGACGACGGTACGACAGAATTGGAGAACGAGGACGACGGAATATACGTTGATGTCGGTGGATATTATTATTATTAGCGATTAATTAAAAGAACGTATCAAGATAAACGTGCAGCGCTGGCTCCCATTCAACCCCCCCGCTTTGCGTTTCTGTGCGCCCAAAGACTAAGTCTATGCACCCGCTCTGCCTGATTCTCGGAGCCAATATCCGCGTCCCGAACCCGAATGCCAACCCGCCTTGCGTTTGCCCCGTTTGCGTCAGCGCACCCTGCGGTTCGCGGTAGAGCATCGCGCCGTCGGCTATGAGCGTGGCGTCTATGCGAAAGACCATCTCGCGCACGCCGGGGAACAGCAGGTTTATTATCGGTATTGGGAGCGGAGGCGTTTTGTAGATTGGCTTGTAGTACTTGACGGATGCTAAAACCGAGCTTTGCGCCGAGAAGTTCCACCCCAGAGCGTCGTTGGCGTAGCCGCGTATCTCCCCAGCGCCGCCGTATGAGAGCCTATGGTACGCCCCCGCGTCGACGTCGCGCAGCGTTTGCGCGATGCGGAAAGCCGCTACGCCGTCGCCAAAGAGCGGCACGTAGTGCCTGAATTCATTTGTCAACTGGAAATACGGCGCGTTCACGCCCATATACAGCCGGTTTGTGCTGAGTTGCGCATGGAAGAGCCACCCGCTCTTAGGGTCGAAGCGAGCCGAGCGGCGGTCGGTGGCGAAGCCTACCGCCGCAAAGGCCTCGTAAAAGTCGCGTTCGCCTGCAAACGCTATCTGCGCCGAGCGGTCGGCGTTGATTTCTGATGACGGTGCCGGTTCCTCCGGCGTCAACTCAGGTTCGGGCAGCGGTTCGCTTGTCCATTGGTTGAGCGCCGGCGCGACGATGTCCCGATGCCTGTACATCGGCATAGCGCTCAGAAAGACCCGCGAATTTTGCCATAGTTTGCGCCCTGCGGTTAGTTTTGCGTAGACGTCCAAATAGTCCAAAGGCAGAGCGTCGTCGGGGTAGTCTGCGATGCCCGCCCCTAGCGCAATGTAGTATGGGGTCGGCAAAAATGGCTTGTGCCACGAAAGGTTAAGCGCCAAGTACTCCCAAGCGCTCACCCCGAACCAAAATGTCTCCATGCGCCCGCGAAAATTGTTCACCGCCGCGTCGAAGAGAAACTTGTACCAAAAGTCCTCCCGCCCGTACTTGCGCGTGCTGTACTCCGCCCCGTACCCGAGGTCTAAGCGCACGGACTCCTTTAGTATGATGAAGATATGAGCGCCGTCTTCGCGCATATGCGGGAAGATGTCGACCTTGTCGTAGAGCTGCGTTGCGTAGAGGTTGGCGCGGGTAAGGCGCAGCTTGGAGGTGTCCAAAACTTCGCCGGTGCCGAATGCGAAGTAATGGCGCAGGATCTCGAGCCGGGTGGTCTTGTTGCCGTAGATTTCTATGCCGCGGATGTAGGGCGGGGGAGCGCTGTTCTTTTGCAGCGGCTGAGTGACGGATGCATTATTTGATGATGTTGCGGCATTGACGCTGTCAGGCAACCGTATTGGTTCGATAGTTGTATCGACATCGCTAAGCGGTTGTATTGATTCGGAGTTCGCGCCGACGCTATCAACGCCGCTCGATAACTGCGTTGACCCGGCGTTTACAAATGCCGTCAGGCACAACGCCGGAAGTACCAATAATCGTAAGCGCAAATCAGCCATGTCCTCATCATCGTGTAAACATCGCTAAACAAATCACCCCGTACAGAAAAAAAGTGGACGCAGGATCTATAAGCCGGGTTCTGTCTTTCCCAAATATTTGGGAGAGGCAGCCATTTGTCTGGCCCGAATTGCTTCGGGCATTGAGCGGCCCACCCGGGGGAATGGTTTGGGGACGAGCCGCCCCCTCCCGTTGCTCTGGGATCCCCCCATGCTTGGCCTTGCGCCGGATAGGGCTTGCCTGCTCCCGGGCTAGCCGGGACGGTGGGCTCTTACCCCACCCTTTCACATCTCGCCCCGCGCCGAGCGCGAGCCCGGCGCAGAGCGGTCTTCTCTCTGCGGCGCTTTCCGTACCCTTGCGGGCCCCGCGCATCCGCGGTATCCTGCCCTGCGGCGCCCGGACTTTCCTCTGCAAAACCGTCGCCGGTTCGCAGCGGCTGCCCGATCCTCCGTCCGCATATAAAATAATTTACGTTGACGCTAAAAGCATATTATTTAATGCAATCATTTACTGATACAGGCAGGGTATGATGACAATGCAGGCCAGCGGATGGCTTTACCGGCTTTTTTTGCTATATGTGCGGTGAAACGAAGCAGGCATGTATGGTTTGCCCGTAACAGCCTTGTTCCATATATATGCCTTACCTCACGCCAATAACTACAGAAACTTTCCGCTTCTTCCCATCCTTGGTCGTTACAATACCCTTGACCGCATAGCTGCCCTCGGAAACAACCCGCCCGCCGTAGCCGGTCAAATCCCACTCCCCGATCTTGCGCCTTTC
>JAIRUL010000184.1 GCA_031254445.1 Chitinispirillales bacterium | reverse complement strand
TGCGCTGTTTATACGTGGATTGACCCCACGGTGAGCATGGAGTTCGTTGAAAACGGGGTGCAGCTGGGGGCGCGGGCTGCGGGGATTGCCGATTCGCTGACGCGCACGCTTCCGTCATCAGCAGAGCGCCATTATTTCGATCACGAGAGCGGGCGTTTCGTTTTGTCGGCGGATAAGCAAGCTGCCGCGGACAGGCCGCAAGCCGTAAGCGGCCCGCAAAGGTTCGCCGGACGCTTTGGGCCGGTGAACCTTCGCGAGGCCGTAGACGCTTTTACGGCGGCGCGGTCGTCACGTCCGCCCCAGTCGCCTGCCGTATTTATATTACTGAGCGATTTTCAGCGCGGTACGGTAGAGGTGTTCGATTCCCTTAGGTCAATATTGGCTGATAGCGGCGGCAAGGCGATATGCGTTTCGCTTGCGCCGCATACTCCGCGCAATTACTCGGTAACGGCTGTAAACGGCGCATCGCTCAACGGAGGCGTATCTGTCGTCGTCCGTGCGCTTGGCGCGGCGATGGATTCTACGTATGTTGAGTTGACGGTGGGTGATTTGCGGATTGGGCAGCGCAGCGTCGCCTGCGCGGCTAACGACTCCGTTACAGTGATGTTTGACCTGCCGCCCGCGAAAATTGGGGCTTTTGGGAAAGTGGAGCTTCACGCGAGCGATCCGTTACCGTTCGACAATATTGACTACTTCACGGTCTCGGAGGAGACGGGCCGCACGGCGCTCATCGTGGGGAGCGTGCAGCGCAACAAGGTCATAGGCGCGGCTTTGCGGGCTGCCGGGCCGTCGTTTTGGAATCAGGTCGTTCTCAAAGAGGGCCCCGACCTCTCGTACGAGGATATCAACGCGGCGGACTTGGTGATAGTAAACAGCTTCAACGGCCGCTCGCGCGTCTTAGAGTCGTTCATCGTCGGCGGCGCCATCGGCAAGGGGGTTATAGTCGCATTAGACCCGGAGCGCGGAGACGACTTCGGCAGGTCGGTCTTTCGCGGCATTACCTCCAATCAGAAGGTTTTCCCAAGCGTTCAGGTCGCGGAGAAGGGGCTAAGCCCAATGCTCGTTGATACGAACTCCACGCTCTGGCGGGGCTTTCCCGCTATGTCAAGCAAAAACTCAAAAATTTATCGATTCATGTCTCCGATTTTTGAGCACAAGCTTGTTATGCTTAGCATGAACCATCACGCGCTCGTTACGTCCAACATCCACGCCGGTTCCAATATACTAATAATCGCAACGCCCATAGGCGTCACGCAGTCCAACAACCTCTGCGAGACCGGCTTCTTCGTCCCTTTCGTAGACCGCTTAGGCCGCTACGCGCTCTTAGCGGGGCGCGGGCAGGCGGACGAGGCGCGGTACGCCGGCTACGCCGTCCGCAACCCTTTCTTCGGCGGCGGGCGTACCGGGACGCTCTACGATAGAGACGGGAAGGTAGCGGCCGCGTGGTCGAACCAGCCCTACGTGCGCGTGGACAAGCCCGGCGTCTACACGCTAGTATCATCAAGCGGCGAAACAGCAAACTTCGCGGTGTCGCCGCATCCGTTAGAGAGCGAGATGGATTTTGAGAGGCCGGAGTTGGGGAATAGCGGCGGCATATATTATTTTGAAGCTGGGCAGTTCCTAGAGCAAATCGGGAATCTGTCGAATAATGCGTGGTCTTATTGGATTTGGGTTGTGTTGGGGCTGATGTTGTGCCTTGAGGTCTTTTTGTGGAAGTCTTTAAAGTCAAAGTCTTTAAAGTCAAAATCTTTTAAATTCTTTTTTCAGACGAAGCCTACGGCTTCATAACGTGTGGCGCAGAGCCGCCACACAAAGTCAACATCAACGTCAAAGGCGGCGGGGTGGATGGTTTTGATGTTGATGTTGACTTTGACTTTGTGTGGCGGCTCTGCGCCACACGTTATGAAGCCGTAGGCTTCGTCTGAAAAAGATTTAAAAGATTTTGATTTTATAGGCTTCGTCTGAAACAGATTTTTAAGATTTTGATTTTAAAAGATTAAAAGATAAAAAAAAGGTCAACACCTAATGCGCAAATACCTTGAAATGATTGACAACCGCGAACCTGTCATCTTTGACGGCGCCTTAGGCACTGAGATCCAAAAGGCCGAGCCTACCGAGGGCGACTTTGGCGGTTATTCGGGGTGCAACGAGTACTTAAACATATCCCGCCCCGACATAATCGAGGCTATACACATAAAATACTTAGAGTCCGGCGCGAACGCCATAGAGACGAATACATTTGGCGGAAGCCGCACTAAACTAGGCGAGTTCGGCCTAGAAGACCGCGTCCGCGAAATTAACAAAGCAGCGGCTCAGATCGCCAGACGCGCGATAGAGAAGGCCGGCGGCGGCAGCGATAAGCCCCGCTTTGTCTGCGGGTCGATAGGCCCTACTGGTTTTTTGCCGTCATCCGGCGATAGCGAATTGTCATCCGTCAATTTCGATCAGCTGGTTGATATCTATACCGAGCAGGTTTTAGGGCTTGTCGATGGCGGCGCGGATATCCTCCTTATCGAGACATCGCAGGATCTATTAGAGGTACGCGCGGTCATCCTCGCCGTCCGCCGCCTATTATCATCATCCCCAAAACGCATCCCCCTACAGGCTCAGGTGACGATGGACGCCGGCGGGAAGATGCTTCTCGGCAGCGATGTCGCGGCGTTCCTCGGAGCCGTGCAGGGGATGGGGGTTGATGTTGTAGGTTTGAATTGCAGCAGCGGGCCGGACGAGATGGGGCCGTGCATCGACGAATTGCTAAAGCTATCGACATTACCCGTGTCGATGCTGCCAAACGCCGGTTTGCCTAGCAACGTAGACGGTAAGGCAGTATACAAGATGGGGCCTCAGGAGTTCGCCGATAAAATGCTCGCTTTTGTCAAGGGAAAGGGCGTGTCGGTTGTCGGCGGGTGCTGCGGTACCACGCCTGCGCATATACGGGCCTTGGCTGGAGCGATTAGTGGTATTAATGTCGCGAAGAGGGATAACTCGCGCAGGGGATGCTTTTTGTCTACTGGGATATCGGGCCTCGATTTGGAACAGGCGCGCCGCCCGATTATCATAGGCGAGCGGTTGAACACGCAGGGGTCTAAAAAAACCAAAGAGTTTGTGATAGGCCGCAACTTTGAAGAGCTTTACTACATCGCGAAGGAACAAATTGATAAAAATAGCACGCTGCTTGACATCTGCGTAGCCGCTAACGAGCTAGATGTGGGCGAGGCGGAGATGATGGGCAGCGTGGTCGCGTACCTAAGGGAAAGGGTCGGCATACCGTTTTGCATCGATACGACCGAGCCGTCGGTTATGGAGGCCGCGCTCAAAAAATCGCCCGGGTCGGTGCTCATCAACTCCATAAACCTAGAGCATGGCGGCGCGAAGGCGCGGAAGATTTTGCCTTTGGCTGCCGAGTTCGGTTGCCCCGTTGTCGCGCTTACTATTGACGATGCGGGAATGGCGGCGACTGCCGACCGTAAGCTTGAAGTCGCAGATAGGTTGATAAAACTAGCGTGCGATGAGTATAAATTGCCGAAGCATTATGTGTATATCGATCCGCTCGTATTCACTTTAGCGACGGGCGATGTTGATACGGCGAACGCCGCGCTTGAGACGCTGGATGCGCTGCGGCGCATCAAAAAGGAGTTCCCGAATGTCCGCACGGCGATGGGCGTCAGCAATGTATCATTCGGGCTTGCGCCCAAGGCGCGGCGTATACTGAATAACCTCATGCTGCATTACGCGGTGGACGCGGGGTTGAGCGCGGCGATTTTTAACCCGCTTCATGTGGACGACGTCAATGCTTATGATAAAACGGTACGCGGGCTGGGGGAGGATCTGCTTTTTAACAGGCATCCAGACTGTTTGCAGAAATTCGTAGAATATTTTGAGGCCGAGGGGCAGCGCACAGCGCACAGCGCACAGCGCACAGCGGGCGGCGCTCATGGTGCCGCAGATCTGCCTCCCGAACAGCGCTTGCGTTCCGCCATTATCGATAGGGACAAGCGCCATCTTCCCGAAATCATAGACAAATTACTGGAGAGCCGCCCCGCGCCCGACATCCTAAATACGATTTTGCTCCCCGCTATGTCCGAGGTGGGCGAGCTTATGGCCGCAGGCTCAATGATCCTCCCCTTTGTTTTGCAGGCCGCGGAGGCGATGCGCGAGGCCGTCGCGATTTTGGAGCCGCACCTTAAGGCCTCCGGCGGCGGCGCGGTTAAGGGCAAGATCGTCATCGCCACGGTCTACGGCGACGTGCACGACATCGGCAAGAACTTGGTCGCGTCTATATTGCGGAATCAGGGCTTTGACGTCATCGACCTCGGCAAGCAGGTCGCTATAGAGACGATAGTAGAGGCGGTGAGGCGCGAGAAGCCGGACGCGGTGGGGCTGTCGGCGCTCCTTGTAACGACGAGCAAGCAGATGGGGGAGTGCGTTAAGACGTTCGCGCAGTTAGACATCAACACCCCGATCATAATCGGCGGCGCGGCGGTGAATAGGGAGTTCGCCTTGAGGATAGCGGTGCTTGAAGACGGTA
The DNA here is from genome assembly GCA_031254445.1 of Chitinispirillales bacterium. Lineage (GTDB taxonomy): Bacteria > Fibrobacterota > Chitinivibrionia > Chitinivibrionales > Chitinispirillaceae > GUT77. The sequence continues at coordinate 3,362 of JAIRUL010000184.1, read as the reverse complement.
AAAAATTCGCGCCGGGGGTGCATTATGCTAAAGACGCGTTTGACGTGGTGAAGATATTTGACGCAATGGACGGGAGGAGCGATGGGAAGGGCGTATTGCTTGACGGTCAAGTAACAGCTGTCAACGATGATAAAAAATCATCCGGCAAGACCATTATCAATATCGATGATACGTCAAAAGCGTCAAAAACATCAACGCCGGCTTCAACAACCAAATCAACCCGTAAAGCCCTAAAATATGACTACCTAATTGAGCCCCCCTTTCATGGCACCGGAGAAATCCTCGTGTGGGACACGCCCGCCTTGCTCGCCGCCGTAGACCGCGAGCAGCTCTTCAAGACGCGCTGGGGCGGCGGCAACTTGGACGCGGGTTCCTACGCGAGCGCGCGGCAGGAGGAGTTCGGGCCCGTTTTCGATAGGCTCTCATATGAGATTATAAACGAGTCGCTGATAGATGCCCGCGGTTTCTACGGCTTCTTTCCTGTCATAGCAGACGGCGAAAAAATATCGTTCCTAGACCCCTCCGACTATCACACAGAGCGCTTAACGTTTGGCTTCCCGCGGAGCGCGAAGAGCGGGTTGTCGCTTGCCGACTACGTCCGCCCCGAGGGCGACATTGTGTCGACGCAGGCTGTAACGATAAGCGCCCGGATAGGCGAGCGGTGCCGCGAGCTCCTTTTGGAGCACGACCGCTACAGCGACGGCTACTACCTAAACGGGCTTGCCAACTACTTGGTCGAGGCGGTTGCGGACAAGCTGTCGGCGGAGATTCGCCGCGCGCTCGGGTTGGGTAAGGGCGCGGGGCGGCGGTACAGTTTCGGGTATCAGGGGATGCCCTCTTTGGAGGATCAGGCGCGCCTCCTAGAGTTCCTCGGGGTGGAGGAGCGCCTCGGAATCTCGCTAACGCCCGGATTCCAGATGCAGCCTGAACATTCGACGGTTGCAATTTTTGTGCATCACCCCGATGCGGAATATTTATCTTAGTATAGATAGGCGATAGGTAAGGGCGGACGCCCTTAATATCTATCCCGGCAAACGATTAGCGGGTTGGCGATCTAACGCTGTGCGCTTTAGGATAGGGGTTATCGATGCGGAAGACGAAATTGCGATTATTTGGGGTGATCGCGGCGCTGGCGCCGGTTCTCGCGTCTGCGCCCGCGTTTTGCGGGCCAATAGAGTTCGTTGGCGCCGCCGGCGCCGTGCGCGCGCTCTTCTCAACCCCGTCCGACCCGTGCGTTCCGCGTTTGCCCGCTTGGGAGCTCTCTGTGGGCGAGGGGACCTACAACCGCTTTGCGGCCAAGCGGGCCGAGTTCGACTGCCGCGCGGCGTTTGCCGCCGCGGCGCGCGACTTCACCGACGAGGAGAGGGAGATGCTCACGCGGTACGTGGCGCGGGTCGATAGCGCGATACACGCCGAGCTTCCGGCGCTTAACCGCCTGCCGTGGCGCTTCGCCGTGATAGCCGACTCCTCCGACTTCGGCATACCCGCCTCAGACAAGTACATCGTACTGACCACAGGGCTCTTAAAAGAGATGCAGGAGTGGATGAAGAACCAGACGAGCATGCTCTTTGTGGGCATGGAGATACTAATCCACGAGAAGGTTGGGCTCTTGCAGCAGAGCAGGGCGAGTACATTCGAAAAGTTTTACAGCGAGGCTTGGGGTTTTCGTAAAATCCCCGCCCTGTCAATAGACAGATTGATGCAGGCTAGCGGCATATTCCTAACGCGCTTTCCGCCGAACGAGTGGGTGATAAAGTTCACCCCAAGCGACAAGGAGTACATCATGCCGGCTCTGCTTCTGCGCGACGCCGGCAAGGGCGGCGGCGGCACCGTGCAGCGAGTGGCCGTAGTCATAGACTCCACGTCTAAAGGCTTCTTCCCGCGCAAGAGCAAAAAAACGCCGCTCGAATACAAAGACCTGCGCGCCGCCACGCACTACAGAAAAAAGTTCCCGCTCTCCGAGTACGACTACCACCCGGCGGAACTATCGGCGGACTTGCTGGCAAAGTACATAGTGATGAAATACGTAAGCTCCGGTTACGGCACGCACCCGGCGAAGGTGTCGGAGTATTCGCAGATTGACTTGTTGATGAAAATGCTTGAGAGTGAGGGTAACGCTAAAAGATTTTAATTTTAAAGACTTATTATTATGGACACACTTGATAAACTGAAAATGTTGAGCGACGCTTCCCAATACGACCTCGCCTGCGCCTGCGGCACGCGCGGCGGGCCGGATCACCGTGTGCGCGGGGAAGACGGCTCTTGGCTCTACCCCGTCTCCATGCCCGGCGGCGGGCACTCCATAATGCTCAAGACGCTCATCTCCAACGTCTGCAACAACGACTGCGGCTACTGCCCGTACCGCGCCGCAAGGGATGTGCCGCGCTGCACGATTACGCCCGACGAGATGGCGAAACTCTTCATCGGCTACACGCGCCAAAGATACCTCTTAGGCATTTTCCTGAGCAGCGGGGTGGTGGGGACGCCGGACAACACCATGGAGCTCATAAACGGGACGGCGCGCATTTTGCGGCGCAAGTACGCCTATCGGGGCTACATCCACCTCAAAGTCATCCCGGGCGCGAGCGACGCAGCCATAGACGAAGCGATATCCTTAGCCAGCGCGGTCTCCGTAAATATCGAAGTCCCGGGTGAAAAACACTTCTCCGCGCTGTCGCAAAAAAAGGGCTTCCTCAAAGACATAATCCACCCCATGCGCCGCATAGCAAAGCTGACCGGCAAGGGGATGAGGCACCACCGCGTAAGGCAGACGACGCAGTTCATAGTGGGCGCGGCGGACGAGACCGACGCGGAGATTGTCAAGTACACCTCAGGGCTCTACAAAAGGCTTGATCTCGACCGCGTCTACTTCTCGTCTTACCAGCGCGGCTTAGGTAGCGGCTCGATCCCAGGCGAGCGGCGCGAAATAATCGGCGCAAACGACGGGCTCGTCAGGGAGCATAGGCTCTACCAAGTCGATTTCCTCTTCCGTAAATACGGTTTCACCGAAGACGACATCCGCTACGACGCAAACGGCGCCCTAGACATGACCCGCGACCCTAAGCTTGTGTGGGCGGAGAGCCACCCCGAAAAGTTCCCGATAGACGTCAACAAAGCCGATACGCTGCAACTGCTACGTGTCCCCGGCATCGGCCCGCAAACCGCGAAGCGCATAGTCGCAATGCGTAAAGGCGGTGGGCGGATATCGTCGATGGATGGGCTGTCATTGAAAGGGAAGAGGCGGGTGCTGGTAGAGAAGTATTTGAAGTGCTAAAAGTCAAAGTCTTTTTAAAATCTTTTTCAGACGAAGCCTATAAAAGTCAAATTCTTTAAATCTTTTTCAGACGAAGCCTACGGCTTCA
>JAIRUL010000300.1 GCA_031254445.1 Chitinispirillales bacterium | reverse complement strand
AAAGATTTAAAAGAATTTGACTTTATAGGCTACGTCTGAATAAAGAATTTGACTTCAAAGTCAAAGCCAAAGCCAAAGCCAAAGCCAAAATCAAAATCTTTAAAGCCTACGGCCTCAGGCTTCCCGCCGCCCCAAGGCGAAACATTTTACCGTCCCCCCGCGGGCACACATATTATATTATCATTATGGCCGATCAGCCCCCAGTCGTCTCCGTAGAGCGCCTAATCGTCCGGTACGGCGACAAGACCGTGCTCGACGGGGTGAACGCCGCGTTTTGCGCCTCCGAGATACGGGTTATTTTGGGGGGGAGCGGGTGCGGGAAGACTACGCTTTTGCGCTCCATCGTGGGGCTCATCAAGCCGTATTCGGGGCGGGTGCGGGTTTTCGGGCGGCAGCTTGACGACATGGAGAGCGACGCGGATTCGGCGGTTTTGCGGCGAATCGGGGTGCTGTTTCAGAACGGGGCGCTTCTCGGGTCGCTCACGGTGGCGCAGAACGTGGCGCTGCCTTTGGAGCTGCACACCGACGGGCCGCAAAAAGTCGTGGACGAGAGAGTGCGCTACAAGCTCGCGCAGGTGGAGCTGCCGCACGCCTACGGGCTCTTCCCCGGGGAGCTTTCGGGGGGAATGCGCAAGCGGGCGGCTTTGGCGCGCGCGCTGGCGCTCGACCCGCCGCTGCTCTTTTGCGACGAGCCGAGCGCGGGGCTCGACCCGGTGACGAGCGCGGGGCTCGACACGCTGCTTTTGCGCTTGCGCGAGACGCTCGGGATTACCGTCGTCGTGGTGACGCACGAATTATTTTCCATAGAGAAGATAGCCGACAAGATACTCTTCCTGCACAAGGGCAAGGCGCTCTTCGACGGGCCGTACTCGGAGGCGCGGGGGATTGGCGAGGGGCCGGTGGCGGACTTTTTTTTGCGGAAAGAGACGGATTGACGCTTGAGTTTGCGGCGGCGCGGGTCGATAAATAGGCAGGATGGGGGAGGGGTAACACTGAGCATTGAAGGGTTTGTTTTATGGGCATAACCGCCGCGCAAAAGATGAGGCTTGGGGTTTTTGTGATCGTTGGGATGGCGATACTCGCCGCGTTTATTATTATTCCCGTCGGCATGAAGATGACGCGCCATACTAAAACGTACTACTCTTATTTTGAGGGCGAGTCGCTGCAGGGGCTTGAGCAGGGCGCGGCGGTCAAGTTCAACGGCGTGGCTATCGGCAAGGTTCAGGGGGTGACCTACAACCCGCATGACATCAACAAGATGCGGGTGGAGCTGAGCGTTATAGAGTCGTTCCCCATGCGGGTCGACATGTACGCGACTACGGGGCTTATCGGGATAACGGGGCTCAAGTACGTGGAGGTTTCCGGCGGGAGCAACGAGTCCGCGCAGCTCAAGCCGGGCGGGGTGGTCCCGACGCGCGCGTCGCTCTTTGCCAGCGTGGGCGAGAAGGCCGACGCGCTCATTAATAAGGTAGAGTCCCTGCTCGACCACCTGAACACCGTGACGCACCCCGACAGCCTGCGTTCGGTGAAGGTCGCCGTCGACAACGTGGCGGAGATAACGGGCAACGCAAAGGAGGTGCTGTACGGCCTCCGCGGCGCGGTTCCGTCGGTGGCGAAGACCATCGACACCGTGCAGCTTGCCGTGGGCGAAGTGCACAAGATAACGCAAGACATAAAGGCGATGACGGGGACGCTTCGGGAGGGCGTGGAGGGCGGCAACGTGCCGGAGCTAATCGCGCGGGTGGACTCCGCCGTGGTGTCGGTAAAGACGCTCACGGAGAACGTCTCCCTCATGGTGCTGCAGACGCGCGAGGACTTCTCGGTGACGATGGAGAACCTGCGCGACGCGGCAGAGAGCGCAAGCCAACTAATGAAGATGCTTTCCGAAAACCCGTCGCTGCTGATACGGGGCGAGGGCAAAGAGAGGGATAATAGATGACGGGGCAATGTTCAGCGTTCAGCGCGCAGCGCTCAATGGATCGGCGCGGCGGGCGCCGCAATAAACGGCCGGCCTATCGCTGGACATTCGGAAAGGCGCGGTTTGGCCCCGCGCCCTTGGCGGCGTTTATTTGCGGATGCGCAGCGCTTGCGCTCCTTGCCGGCTGCGGCAAGCCTCCGTCGCGGCAGTACTATATGCTCAACTATATGCCGCAGCCCTTAGAGAAGCGGGCGATGCAGAACCCCTACGCCTGCGCGGTACGCATACGGGAATTTTCCATCGAGGAGGCGTACAACCGCTCGCAAATAGTCTACCGCATAAACCCCTACGAGCTGCGCTATTACAACTACAAGTCGTGGGCCGTCAAACCCACGCGCATGTTGACCGACCTCTTCTACAGGCATATCTCCTCGGCGCAGCTTGTAAGCGGGCTTGTGCGCCGGTTCGACGAGGGGCGCAATCCGGAATTCGAGATCACGGGCTTCATAGACGCGCTCGAGGAGTACGACAGCGAGGATATGCTCTTCGCCCACGTCTCCATCCGCATAAACCTTACAAGGCTCTCCGACGGGGTGATGATATACAGCCGCCCGTTTAGCCACCGCAGGAAGGTTTACACGCGGGAGACGGGGCTTGTGATAAAGGAGATGTCGCAGATAATGGAGTACATCTTCGCCGAGGCGATATCGGATATCGACGTCAAGCTTGCCACGGAGTTCGGGATAGCGGGGTTCGAGGGCCCGGAGTTTATGCAGGTGGAGGAGCCGGATTTCGTGTCGGAGGCGGAGGGGGAAACGGCGGGGGATTGAGGATTGGGCATTGCGCGCTGAACATTGAAAAGAACTACGCTATGCTGACACAAGGCCAAAAAAAACGTTTACCCGCACTGGCGCTGCTTCGCTGCGCCTGCCTCTTGCCGTTTCTAATCCCCCTGCCGTCCGCCCCCGCCCCGCCGCCCGAGCTTCCCGGGGAGGAGTTGACCGACCAGCAGATATTCAGCGTGAAGCGCGGCCGCGGCGACGGCGGGGCTACGGCCATAGACACGGCTGCGGCGAAGGCGGCGCGGGCCGGGCGCCCTTGGCTTGAAGAGGCCATGTCCACTTGGAACGCGCAGCCGCTCTCCGTGCAAATGGCGGCCGACGAGACCATCGTGCCCTACGGCAAGGGGGGGCTATTCATCCCCACCTATACGGAGACGAATTCGGAGCCGGACATCGAGGTGTTCGACCTAAGGGGCGGCTTGGTCGCCTCGTCGGAACCCGGGCGCACCCTCACGCTTGAACCGGGGGAATATAGGGTGGCGCTCGGCAGCGGCTCCAAGCAGCAGCGCATCGTCAAAAATATCAAAATAGAGGAGGGCGCCAAGCGGCCATTGGCGCCCGACTGGTCGGGGCTTGTGATAGACGTGGTCGACGAGCAGGGAATCGCGCTGAAGGGCGAGTACGAGCTTGTGCGGATAGACGAATTCGACCCCTACGGGCGCGGCTACGGGGCGAGCATTGAGCTCGGCGAAACGGTGAAGGCCTGGATTTTGAAGCCCGGCATCTACAAGATTTTGGGCGCGGGCGAGGGGTACAACACGCTTACGAACTTTGTGACCGTGCGCCTAATGCCCGGGGAACTTACGACGTTTTTGCTCATCCAAGACCCAAGCGACTTCCGCATAAGGGGCGGAGGGACCATACACCTTGCGCCGACGGCGAGGCTTACGTCGAACTGGCGCTTCGGGGTAAACATCGGGATAAACACGCAGTTCAACGCGGAGATTGACCACGAGGCCGCCATCGCGGCAAGCGCCTTTACGCTCGGCGGGCTCATAGACGCGTGGCTCTTATATAGGAAAAAGCCCGTAGAGTGGAGCACGCGCCTGCGGCTTGACGAAGGCATCAACCTCGCGGACGATAAGCTGGAAAACATGGTCAACAACCCCGACCGCCTGCTCGTATCGAGCATCTTTATATGGAGAATCCTGAACTGGCTTGGCCCATACGCCCGCGCCGAGTCCAACACCAAATTTTTCGATTCCAAGATAAGGCGCGGGAAAGAGATCGGCTTCAGTTTTACCGACGCGGGCTACGTGTTCGACGAGGCCGCGGGGCTCGATACCTCGCAGGTGTACATGGTCGAGCCGGCTTTCTCCCCGCTCATCGTTGAGCTCGGCGCGGGCGTGAACTTCGACCTCACCACGCGGCGCTACTTCGAGGCCAAGGCGCGGCTTGGGGCCGGGGGCAATTACTCTCGGTACGACGACCGGCACCGGATAATCGAAGACCGCAGGGTGAAGTACGTATCGGAGGATTCGCTCGAGCAAAAGAGCGTCGTGTCGAACAGCATCGTGCTCTACCCCGAAGAGCGGGTCAACATCTTCGAGGTCGGCCCGCAGACGTCGCTTGGCGCCACCGTGAGGATCGGGGCGCTCGGGAGCGCGGAGGGGGAGTTCAAACTCTTCGCGCCGCTGCAGCGCCTATCGCGGCCAGACTTCGAATTTAACGGAACGCTGTCGTGGCGGCTCCACCGCAGCTTGAACTTAGACTATACATATAGGCAAAGCCTAAAGCAGCCAACAGAATTAGACGCGCCGGTGCACACGTCGACGCACGGAATTTGGCTGAGGCTGCACTACTCGAGCAGGTAGCGCGGCGCATATTGGCGGGGCTATTGGTTGATAATTATTGACAAACAATAATACAAAATCATAACAATTGATCATAATGGCAAACAATATCATAACCAATATTAACGAACCTATGGTTTGCGCCGAACAGAGCCCGTTTTACGAATTTATGCCCGTTAGGTGGCAGCCTTACGCGGGCGGCGAGTTCATCTACTCCGTCAAGCGAAGCCACGGCGTAAGGGGCGCGTTCAAGCTGCATAATGTCAACGATGCGATAAACGACAACCGCCCGTCGTTAGACAAAATCCTCCTTGAGTACCGCATTGGCGGGTGCAGCTACCCCGTGGTCACCGTCTCCGACATGCTGAATTCGCCCTACCCGTGGGACGCGGCGGCGCAGGGCAACATTTTGGGCGAGGTGGCGGAGCGCATCGCGCGGCGGATAACAAAATATTTCCTCAAGCACTGGAGCAAAAGGGGCAAGATGGGCGGCGTCTTCGACGTGGGGTTCGACCCCAAAAACCGCGACGGCTACATCGTCGCCCACACCGAAGAGTACGTCCTCAAAATCCAGCGCTACCCGAACCTAATCATCCTCCGGCAGACCGGGCAGACCGGCGAAGCGGTGCACGGCAAGTTCGGGTACGAGAACATAAAGGAGCTCGACGGGTTCTTCGACTACCGTTGCGGCGGGCGGCGGCACATCCTCGTCCTCGAAAGCAAACTTGAGAAGATAAACGTCAACTGCGACGATTTGGTAAATAACCTCTTCGCGCCGCTAAAAGAGCTCTTCCCCGAGGCGGCGTTCAGCTACGTGCTCTTCACGGACAAGCGCTCCGTCCTCTCCCGCGGCGAGTACGAGAACCTCCGCCGGCTCAGGGCGCTGCCGGTGAAAATCTACGAAGAGCTCAAGCCCCGCGGCGTGGACGCCCTATTCTTCACTTTCAACGAGAGCCGCGACGACTTCGAGAGGATCAAAGACTTCCTCATCACCCAATACAGGAGCATCTGCAACTTGGGGGTGACGCTCCAGGGCAAGACGGTCATAACCGACAAGGAGCTGACTGTCTTCGACGGCGGGGAGACGCCGCACATAAAGCTCGTCAAGGACGCCGTTACGGGGCTCTGGCGGGAGATACCGATGCGGCATAAAAGATAATTTGCTTGGCGCGCGTCCCGTTAATTATATTATATTTTATGTCGTATTAATTACATAATAACGCTATAGGAGGTGTTATGAACCGCATTGCGCGCGTGTCCGTTGTCTTCGCCGCCGTTCTGATGTTCTCCGTGGGCGCCGTTTTCGCTCAGGGGGGCCAGCGCGGCATGGTCGAGAGGAAGGCGTGGTACGTCGATACCGACAAGAAGATCCACGAGGTGCTTTATTGGCGCATCTACCTTGGCGACTACGACGTCAATCTGAAGCGCACTTTCCCCGGCGAGGGCCAAATCACCTTAAACGCCGGCATGAACTTCCAGTTCTTCTCGGCCGGCTACATAGAGGGCAACGGCCACAGCGCCAAGGGCAAGGTCTCAAGCCTGCCCGGCATGCGGATAAAGGCCGGCAACAGCGAGGCCGTTGAGATTAAGATCGGCGAAATCGATTACATTTACGACTACGGCACGAAAGTCGCCGCAAAGGACGGCCGCAAGGGCGACTTCTTAATCGGCGGGGAGGGCGGCGACATCATGGAGATAAAGAGGTTCCAGATTACCGAGTACAAGATGTTCAAGGGCTCGTTCGGCGAGATGGAGCTGAAAGAGACCACGGACAGGCAGCCGGCGATAGGCATATCGTTCACCAAGGAAGGCGCGGCGCGGGCGGCGGCCGAGAGGACGTCGGATTAGCTAACGCCGGTTTACCGTTACAGACGCCCCGTCGCGCGGGGGCGGGCCGATGCGCCCGCGGTTGCCGATGGGCCGGTTTTGCAAAAAGCTAAGGCGTATAAAATTGACATCATTAACCACCATAGCAAACTATAAGGAATAGGACCGCCTCATGAATTTACACGGACACAACTTCACAATCCCCACGCTTGGCCCGGCCAACATACCGTCGCCGGTCACCCTTTCCAAGCGCTTAGGCGACATGATTGCCAACTATGTGCAGGACGACGAGTACATCATCTTCAACATAGACGCCATACCCGGCGACATGATTGTCTACAACCACCACCACCTGATCGAAAAGGCGGGGCCGCGGGAGCTGCTCTTCTTTGACCCCCAAAAGGTCCATGCGGCGGTTGTCACCTGCGGCGGGCTGTGCCCCGGGCTAAACGACGTGATCAGGGCCATCGTCTACGCGCTCTGGTATCAGTACGGCGTGCGGCGCATCTCCGGCGTGCGGTACGGGTTCCGCGGCTTCCTGCCGGAGTTCGGCCACCAGTTCGTCCCGCTCAAGCCCGATATCGTCCACAGCATACACCGCATAGGCGGCACGATGCTGGGATCGTCGCGCGGGCACGGGCGGCGCACAATCGAAATGGTCGACCGGATAGAAAGGGAGGGGATAAACCAGCTCTTCACGGTAGGCGGCGACGGGACGCAGCGCGGCACCTTGGACATCGCCGAAGAGGTCGCGCGCCGCGGGCTCAAGGTGGCGGTTGTCGGCATCCCTAAAACGATAGACAACGACCTAAGCTTCATCGAAAAATCTTTCGGCTTCGAGACCGCCGTCTCCGAGGCCGTGGAGTCCGCCGCCGACGCGCACGTCGAGGCGGAAAACGCCGTGAACGGCATCGGCCTAGTCAAGCTGATGGGCCGCGAAGCCGGCTTCATCACCGCGTACACCGCGATAGCCTCTAGGGAGGCCAATTTCGCCCTCGTCCCCGAAGTGCGCTTCGACTTAGACGGCGAAAACGGCTTCTTGAAGCATTTGGAGCGGCGCCTGATGAAGCGCGGCCACGCATTAGTCATCGTAGCCGAGGGCGCGGGGCAGGAGCACCTAGCGGCCGCGTCCACTGAAACCGACGCCTCCGGCAACAAGAAGCTCGGCGACATCGGCGTTTTCATGAAAGACAAGATAAGCAGCTACTTCAAGTCGAAAAACGTCGACATCAACCTGAAGTACATCGACCCAAGCTACACGATACGCGCCACCGCCGCGAACCCGATAGACTCCATCTACTGCGCGCGCCTCGGCACCCACGCCGTCCACGCCGCGATGGCCGGGAAAACAAAGATGCTCATTAGCCACGTAAACGACACTTTCGTGCACATCCCAACGGCGCTGGCGGTGGCCAAACGCAACTGCATCAACCCCAAAAGCGCGCTGTGGAGAGACGTGGTAGAGTCGACGGGGCAGCCGAATTTGATGCTGAACTGATGGCAAGGCATGTTCAATGGGCAGTGAACAATGGCGGAACGGCTTTGCCGGCATTGCATAGGCGGTTTTCATTGCCCATTAACCGTTGCCCGTTGCCAACAACGCGAACGAGGCGTACCCGATGATCAACACCGCGTCAACCCATATACGAGCGGCGCTGCTATTCCTGCTGCTGTCTTTCCCGCCGCTCTTCGCCCAAGAAGAGGGCGATTCAGCCGCAAAACCTGTTGACAGCGCGGAATCTCATCCGTCGGATCAAACATCCGCCCAGCAGCACGCGCAGGCCATTGTGCCGGATTCCATTGCTTATAGGAATAATTACCGCGCCATAGACCTAATAAATCGGTATCGCGAGGACAGCTTGGCCTCTGCGATAAAAACGTCGTTTTTGACCGCCCAAATAGCGTCGAGCGACTCATTGCACCGCCATGCGCTTTTGTCGCAGCTTAAAAAGCAATTGGCTGACGATTCCGCAAGGCTCTCCGCCCATAGGCTCGAAATAGACTCTGTCAAAGCGCTGTCGCTGCCAGCTAGCGCCGCTCTTCGCGGCGACGCGTTTATAACGCTCTACGTCCCAACCGGCTCGCTCAACCCCGCCGAGCGCGCCTCGCTCTACAGCGGCCGCGTAGCGCAAGCGGCAAAAAAGTTTTCGGCCAAGTTCGACACGCTCTCCATCGTCGACAACGGCCTGAGCGCCGACATCGTTTTTAACGATGCCACGCTAATAAACATCACCGATATGGACGCCTACTGGGTCGGCGCGGGCAGGGATGAATTCGCGCTCGCCGAAAAGGAGCGGCTGCACGCCGCCCTCGTCTCCTACGACAAAAACCTTGGGCTTTGGAATATCCTCAAGATGGTCGGCCTGTCGCTTGCGGTAATTATAGCGCTCATCGCCGCAATTAAATTCGTGGGCCACTTATTTAGCGCCGTTATCGACCGCAAGATGGTTGACAACCGCGAAAAATGGTTCAAGGGCGTCCGCATCCGCAACGTCGAAATATTGACCTCTGCGAAATTGCTGTCGGCCGCGCTCTTCGTCTCCAAAATCCTGCGCTTCGCTATATACGCCGTGCTGCTCTACGCGGCGTTCCCGATGCTCTTCGCCATCTTTCCGGCGACGCGCCACTTAGCGGGCGTGCTCTTCTCGTGGATCGCCACCCCGCTCGTCTCCATGGGCGAGGGCTTCGTGGCCTATTTGCCGAAGCTGTTGCGCATCATCGTCATCATACTATTAATGCGCTACCTCCTAAAGCTCTTGCGCTACATCGCGACGGAGATAGAAACCGGCCGCCTGCTTATACCTAAGTTCTACCCCGACTGGGCGCGGGCGACGTTCAACCTGCTAAGGATATTCATCTACGCTTTCACCATAGTGCTGATCTTCCCGCTCCTGCCCGAGTCGGAATCGATGGTCTTCAAAGGCGTCTCGGTCTTCATAGGCGTGCTCTTCTCGATAGGCTCGTCGAGCGTGATATCGAACATGATGGCGGGGATGGTGATCACATACATGCGCTCCTTCAAAATCGGAGATAGGATAAAGGTAGGCGACGTCTACGGCGACGTGGTGGAGAAGACCCTCTTCGTGATCCGCGTGCAAACCGTGAAGAAAGAGATCGTCACCGTCCCCAACTCGACGATACTCGCGTCCAACGTGATAAACTACAGCATAGCCGCGGGCGACGGCGGCAACGGGGTGGTGATAACGTTAGACGTGGACATCGGCTACGACGTAGTTTGGGAGAGGGCGCACAAGCTATTGATAGAAGCCGCGCAGAAGACCGAACACGTCCAAGAAAATCCGAAGCCGTTTGTGCTGACAAAAGCTTTAGGCGACTACGCGGCAACCTATATGTTAGGCGTCTACACAAAGCGCCCGGAGCTGCA
>JAIRUL010000298.1 GCA_031254445.1 Chitinispirillales bacterium | reverse complement strand
AAAGATTTAAAAGATTTAAAAGATTTTGATTTTAAAGCCTTCGGCCTACGGCCTCAGGCTATCGCACAAACTTAAAAATTCTCCCCCCCCCAAACCTAGTCTTCCCATCCTCCCCGGTATGCCATCCCCAAAGCGTCATTACCGGCCTCCCCCGCACCCTCCCGCTCGCCACCGGCCCAAAATACCTAGAGTCTTTCGCCCCCGTCCAGTTGTCGCCCATTAAGAACATATAGCGTTTTTTCACTTTGAACCCCGCTATCTCTTTCTTGCCCTTGAAGACGGAGAACGCAAGCTGCACCCTTTCGCCGCTCCAATTCCCGATTGCGTTCCCGCCGCCGTCGCCGTCGCCATCGTCGCCGCCGCCGCTATTCAGAATGTTCAAGTACCCTTGCAGCCTATCCCAAAAGAACCAGTTTAAGGCGAGCTCGTCCGGTATCGAGTCTATCGGGCCGCTGTAGAACGAAAAGTTTTCTATACGGTAATTTTCTATTATCGAGTCGCCTATCATTGCGAACGCTTTTATGCGGGCGTTTGATTTCTCTTGGCGGAGGGCGGAGTAGGCGAAGATGAGGTCGCGCAGCGTAAGCTCTCCGAAAGCGATGTAGTCTTTGGGCGCGGGGACTCTGTAAGGGGCCATGAAGTCTGCTGGCGAGTACTCCGCCGCGATGACGTCTAAGCTCACGGTGTCTTTGCGGAAGCGCTCCGAGGCGTAGCGGTTGCGGTAGAATTGCCCGTTGTCAACGCTCACCGTGTCGCCGGACACGGCCGCGACCCTCAGGATGGTTTTCGTGCCGGCGGGCGCGGGCAGCGCTACTACCGCCTGTTTGTTTTCGTGCGAGAAGATGCCGTTTATTATCGGCGTCGCGTAGGGCGCTTTGAGTATTAGCATTCTGTCGCCTTGCAATAGCGCCGGTTCCATTTGCGAGCCGTCCATCTTTACGGAGTCGCAGACAAAGAGCTTTATCAGGAGGCCGGCGGCAAATATTATGGCGAACTGCCGCGCGCCGGTGTATAGCGCGAGGCGCATGTCTAGCCGATCTTTCAGCCCGTCTAAAAATCGCAGCCGCATAATACGCTACTCCCTGCTGAGCACGGCCAAGAACGCTTCCTGCGGTATCTCCACGTTGCCGACCTGTTTCATGCGCTTCTTGCCCTCTTTTTGTTTTTCTAATAGTTTGCGCTTGCGCGTGATGTCGCCGCCGTAGCACTTCGCGGTCACATCCTTGCGGAACGCCTTGACCGTCGTGCGCGCTATCACCTTGTTGCCGATGGCGGCTTGTATGGCCACCTCGTACTGCTGGCGCGGGATCAGGTCTTTCAGCTTCGCCGTTATCATCTGCCCGTAGGAATACGAGCTCTCCTTGTGGATGATTGTCGAAAACGCGTCGACCGGGGAGCCGTTTATAAGGATGTCTAATTTTATCAAATCGTCGCGCTCGTAGCCGTGAAACTCGTAGTCCATGGACGCGTAGCCCTTTGAGCAGCTCTTTAGGCGGTCGAAGAAGTCGATAATTAACTCGGCTAACGGGAGGTGGTAATTTAGGCAGACGCGCGTCGTCTCCAAGTATTCCATATTTATAAGCTTGCCCCGCTTCTCGTCGCACAGCTTCATTATCGTGCCGACGTAGTCTGTGGGGGTGATGAGCTGCACGCGCGATATAGGCTCGCATATATGCTCGGTCTCCTGCGCGGAGGGCAGCGCGGCGGGGCTGTCGATGTATAGGGTCTCGCCGTTTTTTAGGTGGACTTCGTACTCTACGTTTGGAACCGTGGTGATGATGTTGACGTTGAACTCGCGCAGGAGGCGCTCTTGGATGATCTCCATGTGCAATAGCCCTAGGAAGCCCGCGCGAAACCCGAAGCCGAGCGCGGTTGACGTCTCCGGTTCGTAAGATATCGACGAATCGTTCAGCTGCAATTTCTCAAGCGCCGAGCGCAGGTCTTCGTAGTCGGCCTTGTCTACGGGGTATATCCCGCTGAAGACCATAGGTTTCACCTCTTTGTATCCGGGTATCGCCTCGGCCGCGCCGTTTAGCCGCGTGGTTATCGTGTCGCCGATGCTGATGTCGGAGACGGTTTTGATATTTGCGATGACGTAGCCCACTTCGCCGGCGTTGAGCGTCTTTGACGGGACGCGCCCCATGCGGAAGAAGCCCACCTCGTCTACATCGTACTCGCGGCCCGTTTCGAAGAACCTTATCGACTGCCCCTTGTTAAGCATGCCGTCAACGACGCGCACGTACGCGACCGCGCCTCGGAACGAGTCGAACTTAGAGTCGAAGATGAGCGCTTTGAGCGAATCCGCGCCCACCCCTTTCGGCGGCGGGACGTCGGTAATGACGCGCTCTAAAAGCTCCGGCACGCCGGCGCCGGTTTTCGCGCTGCACGACAATATCGTGTCCGGGTCGACGCCGAGGAGTTCGCTTACCTGCTTGCGTATCTCGTCGGGGCGCGCCGACGGCAGGTCGACCTTGTTCATCACCGCGATGATAGAGAGGTCGTTGTCGAGCGCGAGGTAGATGTTCGTGAGCGTCTGCGCCTCGATGCCCTGCGCCGCGTCGACGACCAGTATCGCGCCCTCGCAAGCGGCGAGCGATCGCGACACCTCGTAGGAGAAGTCGACGTGGCCGGGAGTGTCTATGAGGTTGAACTGGTACGCAACGCCGTCCTTTGCCTTGTAGCTCATGCGCACCGGATGGGACTTTATGGTAATCCCGCGCTCGCGCTCCAAGTCCATGTCGTCGAGCACCTGATCCTGCATCTTCTCCTTGTTGACCGTCCCCGTGAGCTCAAGGAAGCGGTCGGCAAGGGTGGATTTGCCGTGGTCGATGTGCGCGATTATGCAAAAGTTGCGTATTAGGCTCAAAGCGGCGTCTGCCATACATCCCTATCGTTTTTTATAGAATTAATCACTGAATGGTGGGATGATAACGGTCCCACCTATATAAATATAGTTTATGCGCCCTCCTCCTCGTCGCCGAAAATGTCAATAATGCCGATGATAGATTTTGACGTGCCGTTTTTCGCGCCCCGTGGGCGCATATTTTAAAACAGTATCCTCCCCCGCTTCTTCTTTTGGGGGAGGATATTGATAGGAGGGGGCTTATGTATCGGGGCGTTACGGGGCAGAGCCCCGTCCCCAAAAGAATTTAAAGATTTTGACTTTTACCTATTTCTTTCACCGCCGAAAATGTCAATAATGCTTTTGGCGAATGACGATAGCGACGGGTCGCGGGCGCCCATGAGCAGCACGGCTCCGCTTGGCGGCGTTGACTTTTTTATTGCGGCGATAGCCTGATCCCTGTCATCGGCCGCAATCGCGTTAAACGGAATGTCGCCCATTAGCGCGACGATGTCTTGCGAGCATATGTCTTTAACCGCCGTGCCGCCCGCATAATATATAGGAAGGAGGCACAGCGTGTCGGTTGGGCGCAGTATCTCTTTGAATGTCGACGCGTATTCGTTTTTTAAGAAGCGCGTAGGGCCGAAGCCGTGTGGTTGGTAGACGGCGGTTATGCTGTTTGATAAGTTTTTCGCCGCGCTTATCGCCGCGCGTATCTTCTCCGGGTTGTGCGCGAAGTCGTCTATCACCGTTACGCCGGATGGCGTGCGCGTTATCGAAAAGCGGCGGTCGACGCCTTTGTAGCGCGAGACGGCGTCAACCAAACATGATTCGTCGCAGCCTAAGCGCCGGCAGACGCAGAGCGCGGCCATTAGGTTCGACGCGTTGTGCGCGCCCGGGGCGGGGAGTTTGTAGGAAGCGGCGTTGGCGTTGTTGGCTGTTTTATCAATGGCGCCGGCGTTGTTATCGGCGTTATCGGCTGTTTTATTGATTGTAATGACCGTTGATAGCGGGTTAATCTCCGTCATCGCGCCCCGAAACTCCGCAAGATCGCAAAACCCGAACGTAGTTGACGCGCCGAGGCCGCGCAATTTGGCGTCGTCCGCGTTAATTGCCGACCAAGTTGACTGTTTTATGAGCCGCGCGAACATCTCTAAGACCTCTTCTTCGGGTTTGTGATCTTTCGATAAGTTGAGGATGACGCTTGCGTACGGTTCGTATTTAACGAGCGTGCCGTCGCTTTCGTCGGCTTCGATGATTAAAATATCCGATTTGCCGCAGAATGAATTGCCGAGCAGCCCAATTTGTTCGAGGCTGCGCAGCGCGGCGCCGCTAATAAGCGACGGCGACATGCCGCAAGCGGTCAACAGCTCGAAAATCATCGCGGTAACGGTTGATTTGCCGCTTGTGCCGGCGACGGCGACGCTTTTGCGGCTCTTGACTATCGACGCTAGCACATCCGACCGGTGCAGGATGGGTATCCCAAGCGTTCGCGCGGCGGCGATGTCGGGGTTTGTCTCTTCAATGGCGGTCGATACGCACACCGCGTTTGTATCGGCGCTAATGCCGCTCCCGTCTTGCGGATGTATCGAACAGCCGCTTTTAATTAGCGCTTGTTTAACTTTTACCGAGTCTATAGAGCCGATTAAGCGATCGGATCCGCTTACAATAACTCCGGTATCGGCGAGATACTGCGCGATTGCGCTCATTCCGCTGCCGAAAATGCCGGTAAAGTGCATTGATTTGCAATCATCCAACGTAGACATAGGTTCCGGCCTCCACTGTATTATATAATGTAATAATGTCGTCGTTTTTCATGCAAATGCATCCGTGCGACATCGGCGTGCCTATCGTTTCTTCGTTGTTTGTGCCGTGGATGTATATGTAACGCTCGTAAGAATCGATGCCGTCGCCGGCGTTTACGCCCTCTTCGAGCCCGCGCAAGCGCAGTATGCGCGTTAGAACTTGATTCTCGCCATCCATTCCGGCTTCCCACACTACGCCGGTGTCTTCTCTGCTGCTGAAGATTGTCCAAGGGCGCGCTTCTTGGCCTATCTTCTCTTCTATGCAGTGAAGCCCGAGCGGAGTTTTGTACGATCCTTCGCGGCTGCCCGTTCCGAATTTAGACGTTGACACCTTGTATGTCGCTTCTTCTTCCGCGCTTTTGTAGTGCGTTAACGTCTGTGATTCGATGTCAACGAAGACAAAATTATCTGGTGCGGGTAGCTCCAAATCCGTGCAGAGGTCGTTCACGCGCTCAATCGTCGAGTTTTTCATCGTGTTTTATCCTTGTCGTTTGTAACGGAAAAAATGCGCTTACAATAATAAAAATATTAAAAATCTCCTTGATTATCAATACTTTTGTTATTTTTATTTGTTGCCATTTGTCAATTACGGTGATTTTGAGCCATACCCGTGTCAAAAAAAAATATTTTTTTTTGATATTAATACTGGAAAACTTGTAATCACATATGATATACTTTAAGTAGACAGCGAGACGTAGTATTGCGAAACCACTTGCGAGGGAAAAGAACTATGGCGGATTCGGCGGACGTAATGAACGGAGATGTTTGGAGAATCTTCAGGATAATGTCTGAGTTTGTCGAAGGTTTTGAGACGCTATCCAAACTCAACGCATGCGTTACGATCTTCGGCAGCGCGCGCACACCGGAAGATCATCCGCACTACAAGCTTGCGGTAGAGACCGCAAGCGCCGTGTCGCGAGCCGGGTTCGGCGTGATTACCGGAGGCGGCCCTGGCATTATGGAGGCGGCGAACCGCGGCGCGCACAAAGAGGGCGGCGCCTCTATCGGCCTCAACATCCAGCTTCCTTTCGAACAAACCCCCAACCCTTACATAAAGACTCCGCTCAACTTTCGCTACTTTTTTGTGCGCAAGGTGATGTTCCTCAAGTACACCACCGCCGTCATCATCATGCCCGGCGGTTTCGGCACGCTCGACGAGATGTTTGAGACGCTCACGCTCGTACAAACCGAAAAGGTAAACCCGATACCGGTTATTCTCATGGGCAAGAGCTTTTGGAAGGGCTTAATCGATTGGCTCAA
>JAIRUL010000026.1 GCA_031254445.1 Chitinispirillales bacterium | reverse complement strand
GCCGTAGGCTTCGTCTGAAAAAGATTTAAAAGAATTTAAACCTAAAATCCGCAAATCGCCCGCTCCATCCAAAGCATGATCCCGCCGGTGATCACGGGGACGGCTAAATTATCGTTGATCGTCAATTTGGGCGTAATCCTAAGCGGTATCAGCTCGAAAACCGTTATTGACAGCGACGACACGAGCGCGATGGCCAGCGGGACCTTTCCGCCCCAAGCGTCCAAGGCCCACGGCAGGCGCGGGAAGAGGGCGTAGAAGAGCGCCATGCACATCGCGAAGCAGGCGGCGCTCCCCTCCAAGCTCTTTTTGCCTATCTTTATCCGCCCGACGCTCAGCCCCACTATCGCCGCCACGGCGTCGCCGAGGATGAAGAGGGTCAGCACCATCAGGGAGATGTGCTTGTGGTTGATGAAGAGCAGCGAGCAGATTAGCGCCGCGCCCATTACGTAGGTGCTCCCCGTGACCGTCGAGCTCTCCTCTTTCCTCAGCAGATGCTTGAAGAGAAAGTAAAACGCTTTCTGCACCGCCGGAACCCGGAACCGGAGCCACTCGACGGCAATCGATCCGGCCACCAAAAACGCCAGTATCCCGATAGGCACCGCGTCCGGAACCCCGTAGCGCGGCAGGTAAAATATCCCGGCGGGCATGAGGAGGGCGAATAAATGAAGCAGCTTCCGGGTAATCTCTTCTTTCCTGAGGGCCATTTTTAACTTTCTCCTTGAATGATTGCATATTTATACTGATAATAATATATATTATACCTTAGGGGTGAATGGCGTAAAAAGCCGCAATCTTTAAAAATAAAAAAGGCTCTGCCCTATGTCGATGAAACCAATCGTTTTGGCGATGCTTATTTGCGATTACTACTATCGCGACGTCCACACCGGCAAGAGCATCCTGACCGGCACGTTCAGCTCCATAAACAGCGGCGGCTTCCCCACCAAGCACGGCAACTGCGCCATCTACATCGCGCTCACCGACGTGGCGGCGGCCAGCGAGGCGCAGCTCGTCTTCCGCAAGGAGGGCGGCGGGTTCTCCATGTCCATACCGCCGTGGGACGTGAAGTGCTCGGACAACCGGCGCGCGGTCGTGGAAATCGGCGGCAACATCAGCGGGCTGCCGCTCCCGCAGGAGGGCGAATACGAGTTCGTCCTCCTGTGGAACGGGATGGAAATCGCAAGCCGGCGGCTCGTGGCGGTGAAGATTGACATGCAGGGCGGCGGCGGGGATCCGCTTGAGGACTATAACCCGTTGTGAAATAATTGGCGTAACTTGCTATTTTACAGTGATTTATTTTCATCGGCGGATAATTTGCGCGAGTTGGTTGGCGTGTATTGATGCATGGTTTTTATCGACGGATAAATGGATAGGGAGGGAATGATGGACGCAGCCGCAATAGCGGTAAAAATCGTCGGGTTGGCGCTGTTTTTGTTCACCGCGCGCTCCGTTTACAGGCATTTTAAAGGGAGGGCGGCTCAGAGCGCCCCCTCCCCCGCCGCTTTGGGGGAAGCCGAAGCCGCGCCCGCCGCCGGCAAGAAGCCGGCGCAGCAGCAATCCAAGGTCGAACACGCGCTAAACGCCTTTTTGCTCTACGCGTGGTTCGTTTTTATGACGGCGCTGTCGCTGGGGATGATCGTCAATAACTAACTTTGAGGGGAGCAACGGCGGCTTGGGATGCCCGCTCGCGGACAATTAACACGGCGGTTGTTTTCATCTACGGATAACTCCAGTCATGAAATTCAAACTGAAAAGCGACTACGCCCCCGCCGGAGACCAGCCGCAAGCCATCGGCGAACTCGTTGACGGCATAAACCGCGGCGTCCATAGCCAGGTGCTTCTGGGGGTGACCGGGTCGGGCAAGACCTTCACCATGGCGAACGTCATCGAGCGGACGCAGCTCCCCACCCTCATCATCTCGCACAACAAGACCCTCGCGGCGCAGCTCTTTCAGGAGTTCAAGGAGTTCTTCCCCGAAAACGCCGTCGAGTACTTCGTCAGCTTCTACGACTACTACCAGCCCGAGGCGTACATCCCAAGCACCGACACCTACATCTCCAAGACCTCCATGATAAACGACGAAATCGACCGGCTGCGCCTGAAAGCGACCAGCTCCCTGCTCTCCCGCCGCGACGTCGTGATCGTGGCCAGCGTCTCCTGCATCTACGGGATCGGGTCGCCGGAGGCCTACGAGGGGGCGGCGGTCAAGCTGCGCGAGGGGCAGGAGCTGAATAGGCGCGAATTTTTGCTGGCGCTGGCCGATATGCAGTACCGGCGCAACGACATGTCGCTGGAGCGCGGGACGTTCCGCGTAAAGGGCGACGTCGTCGAAATCCAGCCCGCCTACGAGGAGAACGCGGTGAGGATCGAGACCTTCGGCGACCAACTCGAAACCATCTCGTACATCACTCCCCTAACGGGCAAAATCAGGCAGAGGCTGGACGAGGTAACGATATTCCCCGCAAAGCATTACATGACCACCGGCGACGTAACGATGGCGGAGGCCGTCAAGCGCATAACCGAAGAGCTCGACGAGCGCCTATCCGTGCTGCGCGGGTCGGGAAAGCTCGTCGAGGCGCAGAGGCTTGAGCAGCGGACGCGGTACGACATGGAGATGCTCGCCGAGGTCGGCTACGTCAACGGCATAGAAAACTACTCGCGCATACTGGACGGCAGGGGGCCCGGCACGCGCCCCTATACGCTGATTGACTTCTTCAAGCCGCCGTACCTGCTTATCGTTGACGAGTCGCACGCCACCCTCCCGCAGATTCAGGGGATGTACAACGGCGACCGCGCGCGCAAGGAGACGCTCGTCGACCACGGCTTCCGCCTCCCCTGCGCGCTCGACAATAGGCCGCTCAAGTTCCACGAGTTCGAGGGGCTGGCCGACAAAACCCTCTTCGTCTCCGCGACCCCGGGCGACTACGAGCTTTCGAAGAGCGGCGGGCTAATCGTGGAGCAGGTGATCCGCCCCACCCACTTAGTCGACCCGCCCATAGAGATCCGCCCCGCCGCGAATCAGGTCGACGACCTAATCGAGCAGCTGCGCGTCGTCGTGGAGCGCGGCGAGCGGACGCTTGTGACCACGCTCACTAAGAAGATGGCCGAAGACCTCACGGAGTATTTGGGGTCGATAGACTTCCGCGTGCGCTACCTGCACTCGGAGATCGACACCTTGGAGCGCACCGACATACTGAAAGACCTGCGCACCGGGGAGTTCGACATACTAATAGGCATTAACCTGCTGAGGGAGGGCCTAGATTTGCCGGAGGTCGCGCTCGTCGCCATCCTCGACGCCGACAAGGAGGGCTTCCTGCGCTCCGCGCGCTCCATCGTGCAAATCGCCGGCCGGGCGGCGAGGAACGTCAACGGGCGGATTATCCTCTACGCCGACTCCGTCACCGATTCCATCTCCAAGGCAATGGAGGAGAGCGGGCGCCGCCGCAGCAAGCAGCTAGCCTACAACAAAGAGCGCGGCATAACCCCGCGCAGCGCGGAGCGGCGCATAGACACCATGCTCTCCCCCTACGGCCCCTCCCCCACTGCGGAATTCGCGGAAGCCGCAGAGCCGTCAACGGGTTACGGGAAAAAGAGGCGGGGGAGAAAAACCGCGCGCGAGGATGATGATAATATCCGTAAATCGGCGCGGGGCAAGCGGTTAGAGAAAGGCGTCGATGACGGCGTCAATGAACCTCTATCGCCAGATAATGATATTTCCGATAAGAATGTCCGTAAGTCAGCGCGGGGCAAGCGGTTAGGGGAAGGCGTTGATAACGGTATTGATAGTTCCCTGTCATTAGAGGAGGGCATCAATAAATCACTACGGTTATACGATGATATCGCCGCCGGAAATATCCGTAAATCAGCGCGGGGCAAGCGGTTAGAGAAAGGCGTTGATAACGGCGTCAATGAACCTCTATCGCCAGATAATGATATTTCCGATAAGAATGTCCGTAAGCCATTACGCGGCAAGCAGTTAGAGGGTAGCATCAATACCGGCGTCAATAAACCCTATAGAAACAGTAAAAAATCCTCAACAAACGGCGAAAATGGCCGATTAATGATGATTGAGGCCGAGATGATCGAGGCCGCAAAGAATTTGGACTTCGAGAGGGCGGCGGCGCTCCGCGACAGGCTCGCGTCGCTCAAACAAGGGAACGGGGAATGACTCGCGAAGAGGCTCTGATTGAGATAAAAGCGCCCGGCAATACGGAGAACACCGTCTTCGCGATGCGCCTGCTCTGCAAAGCCGGCACCGTCACGGACATTTCCACCCTCATGCCCATAGCGACGGGCAACACGGCCAACCCCGCTATAAAAAAGCTCGCCACCGAGGCGATCTGCTCCATAATAAAAGAGAGCCTGCTGACAAGGTTCGGCGACCTCACAAGCGACATGCGCCAGAAGCTCGCGACGATCCTGCAAACCTTGGATCCGCGCATCATCAACGAGATAAGCAAAGACCTGCTCTCAAACGACAACGACAGGCGCCTCTCCGCCCTGCAGATGCTCGGCATCCTCAGGCGCCACCCCAAGGTAAAAGACCTCCTGACGCGGCTCCTGCAAGACAGGGACGCCAAAATCAAAGCCACCGCCGTGAGCCTGCTCAGCAAAATGATGGGCCCGCACGACCAAGACATGGTCATAAGCCTCCTAAGCGACGAAGACAAACGCGTAAGGGCGAACACGGTAGAAGCCCTGGAAAGCCTCGGAAACCCGCGCTTAGTGCCGGTTCTCGTCAAACACCGGAAGGAGCCGAACAACCGCATCCGCGGCAACGTGCTAAAAGCCCTCTACAACCTTGGCCACACCGACATAGAAGAGGACCTCTTAGAAATGCTGACGTCAAGCGAACCCCTGCAAAAAGCCTCCGCGCTGTGGGTAATCTCCCAAGTAAAGTACGACAAAAGCCCAAGGGTCATAGACGCCGCCGGCGAATGCCTGCTCTACAACGACAAAATAGTGCACAAAAACGCGGTAGCCGCGCTGAACAACGTAGCCTCGGCAAGAAGCCTGGGGTATGTGAGGTATTTGGGGGACATCTTTTCGCATTAAAAAGTCAAAGTCTTTTAAATCTTTAAATCTTTTAAATCTTTAAATCTTTTCAATCTTTTAAATCTTTAAATCTTTTAAATCTTTAAATCTTTTTCAGACGAAGCCTACGGCTTCATAACGTGTGGCGGCTAAAGCCGCCACACAAAGTCAACGTCAAAGTCAAAGGCGGCGGTGTGGATGGTTTTGATGTTGATGTTG
>JAIRUL010000283.1 GCA_031254445.1 Chitinispirillales bacterium | reverse complement strand
CCGAACCTGCTCTCGCTCACCGGCTTCAAAAACCAATCCCCCGAGACCTTCGCCCTCACGGTGCGCTTAACAAGGATCGTCCTCCCCGCGCAGATGTTCTTCTACTGGGGGGCGTTCCTGATGGCCGCGCAGTACGCGCGGCAACGCTTCTTCCTGCCCGCGCTGTCGCCGCTCTGCTACAATTTAGGGATAATCGCCGGCGGGATATTCTTAAGCCCGGTAGCGGGGATAGAGGGGTTCGCGTGGGGCGTCCTCGGCGGCGCGTTCATCGGCAATGTCGCCGTGCAGCTCCCCGGCGCGCTCGCCATAGGGATGAAATACCGGCCCCGCTTCTCGCCCGCCGACCCCGATTTCATCCGCTACGTCAAAATCACCATCCCGTTAGTCGCCGGGCTCGGGATGAGCTTCTCCAACGAGATTTTTTTCCGCTACTTCGCCTCGTTCCTAGAGAGCGGGGCGGCGGCGAGCGCGAATTACGCATTGAGGACGATGATGATACTCGTCGGCGTCTTCGGGCAAGCGTCCGGCGTGGCGTTCTACCCGTATTTGACAAAACTTGCCGCGGAGAAAGCTTACGGGAGGATGAGCGAACTCTTAAACGGCATGATCAGCAAAATCGCGCTGTACCTATTGCCGCTGACGGGCATAATGATGGCGCTTGCGGAGCAAATCATACTAATATTGTACGAACACGGCAAGTTCACGCGGGAATCGACGCAAGAAACCGCCCCTATCTTGACGATGTACCTTATAGGCGCGTTCGCAAGCTCCGTTTCCATCCTCGCCGCGCGCCCTTTCTACGCCCTGCAAAAAACGCTTCTGCCGATGGCCGTCAGCACGTCGATATCGCTGCTCAGCATACCGCTATACTATATATTCAGCAAACACTTAGGCGCTAAGGGCCTAGGCCTCGCCTCCGGCGTGGCGATGACCGCGCAATTCCTTATCCTATATATAATATGGGGGATGCGCTACGGCGGCTTCGGGGCGGTTTGGAAAGAGGCGGCAAACTTGGCAAAAATCCTCGCAGTCTCGGCGGCCGGGGCGGGCGTGTGCTATTTTGTCAGCGGGCTGATGGACGGCGTTGTTGTCAGCGGCATAAGAAGGGCGCAAGCCATAGCCGTTTGCGCCGCCGCGTCTATACCGTCGCTCATAGCCGTCTTTATCCTCTACGAAATCCTTGGGCTGCAACGGTTCAAAGCGTCAATAGCCGGGCTGCTTCGGCGCAAAGGGTGACGGGGGATTCGCCTTTGAGGGCTATCCGCCGATGCAAATATCCCGCCGCGCTGCCGGTGGCCAACAAGTTCCGAGCCGGCCCTGCGGCATAATATATATTTTTAGCTGACACACAATCATACATAATCACTAATATTGCAAGGATGGGCGTATAATATGAACCGTACCGGCGTTGCTAACGCCACCGCGTTATTATATTGTTTTATCTTCCCGGCGCTTGCGCTTGCGCCGCTATTTACAGCCAAGGCTTTCGCAGACTACAACCCTATGATGCGCCCCGACGCGCGGGTTGACCGCTTTGTCCAGCGTATCTACGCGCGTTACGGGCTGCTGCCGGAGGGGTTTCATAGGCAGCCGATGGGCATAGCCGATTTTGCGGCATTCCTTGACACCCTATCTAAGCTGCCTATCACCGTTCAGGAGCGTTACGCTATGGATGGGCTGCGCGGGCATTTATCGCTTGACAAAGGGTTATACGGTTTTCGCGGCGACGGCGGGACGGATAATAGCTACGGGCTTATCGTCAACTTGGATTTGACCGCAAACTCTTGGGCATGGGCGGGGGACGGGGGCGATCCCCGCGGCGGCGGGAGCGGCGTCATAAACCCGCAGCTGCGCGGGCATATCGGGCGGCTCTCTTTCTACTCGTCTCTAGACGTGTGGACGGAATACGTATACGACTCGCTCTTTACGCGAACCTCCTACGAGCCTTACGACGGCGTGCCGTATGAACTTTACGGGCGCGAGGCAAAGGCAAACGGCGGCAATATGCGATCCTCCGACTTGCCGCGCTGCGGCGTCGTTTTCGACGCGGGACGGCTTAGTTTGCAGGCGGGAATAGACTATCTGCGCCTCGGCCCGGCGGCGCATTTCCCGATCACCCTATCGGGCGGCGCTCCGCCCATCACCTACGCGCGCGGGCTCTTTGATCTGACCTATATGGAATATCACCACACCGTGGGCGTCCTCCGCTCGCAGAAAGATAAGTCCAAGTACATATACGCCAACGGGCTTACAGGCGATTTCCGCGACGGGCTCGTGCAATGGGGCGTGAGCGAAGTGATGGTCGGCGGCAGCGCGACTAATCAGCAGGACAACGATCCAATCAATAAGCTGTACCCAATCCATATAGGCGAGGAGCAGGGGTGGGAATGGGCTTTCTTTATCCCATTTGTGCCGATGGTGTTTGTTGAACACTACGTAGGCGACAAAAACAACAGCGCGCTCGCATTTGACGTTACGCTAAACTGGCCGAAAGGCTTTCGCTTCTACGCCGAGTTTTTCTTAGACGACATGCTCGCCCCGTGGAAGATACTTAGCGACGATTGGGGAAACAAGTGGGCGGCCACGCTTGGGGCGCAGTACTTTACAAATTGGAAAGGCAGGGACATTAGCGCCGGGCTCGAAGCCAGCAGGGTTGAGCCGTGGGTCTACACCCACGTTTTCGGCGGGAGCCATAGGTACGACCATTTCGACAAGTGCCTCGGCTCGGAGATGGGCCCGAACACGATGGCGATTGCCGTTAGCGGCGACATGAGCGTCACGAAGAAAGGGACGCTCGGCGTCAGGCTTACGAGTTTGTCAAGCAACCCAACCGTTCGCGGGGGCAAAATAACCGACATCTTCCAGTATAGCGACGACCCGCTTGAGCGCGACTCCGAGACAAAGAAGTTTTTGGGGCCCGGAACGACGCACTGCGTCCGCCCCGGAGTGTACGGATACTACGACCCGCTAGGATTATTCCGGCTGAACGCGGGGTTCGACATAGACGTAGCGGAGAATCGGGGCAGGGCGCACTTTCAACTTGACGGCGGGTTTAGGTTTTAGCGTGGAA
Source organism: Chitinispirillales bacterium (assembly GCA_031254445.1). Classification (GTDB taxonomy): domain Bacteria; phylum Fibrobacterota; class Chitinivibrionia; order Chitinivibrionales; family Chitinispirillaceae; genus GUT77. The sequence goes on along the minus strand of JAIRUL010000283.1, from coordinate 1,792 downwards.
AGGAGAGGCCCCAAAAAATCTCTCGGGCAGCACTTTCTGACCGCCCCGTCTTTCGCCAAGCGAATCGCCGCCGCTGTGCCGGCGCAAGAGGGCGACAACGTGCTTGAGATAGGCCCTGGGCGCGGGGCGCTCAGCGTGCATTTGCTCGATAGGTTCCCGCGCATGCGCTTCGTCGAGGTCGACGCCGGCGCCGTGGGCATTCTAAGGGACAAATTAGGCGGCGGGGATTATTGCATCCACAACGAGGACGTGATGGCGTTTGATTTTTCCAAGGCCGGATTCCCGCTTCACGTGGCGGGGAACCTACCCTACAACATCGGCGCGTTGATAATAAAGAAAGCCCTTATGGAAGCGCCCCGCGTGCTCTCGTGCACGTTCATGGTGCAGAAAGAGGTCGCGGCGCGGATAGTCTCCGGCCCGCACAGCAAGCAGAACGGTTTTTTGTCGATATTCTGCCAATTCTTCGGCGAGGCGAAGCCGCTTTTTAGCGTACCCCCAGGGGCGTTCTTCCCGCGGCCAAACGTCGATTCGTCCGTGTTTCAAATAATAGTTGACAAAAACGTAGAGGATAAGCTGCAACGCGGGCTGTGGGATGATTTTTTCTCGTTTGTAGACAGCGGGTTTTCGATGAGGCGCAAGCAGTTGGCGAAAGCGCTGTCGTTAAAATACGGGCGCGACAAAGGCTATTACCGCGCAGCGCTTGAGGGCATGGGGCTAGACGCCGCGTCGCGGCCCGAGGATTTGGGCGTAAACGAGTGGCTTGGCCTATACGGACGGGCGGGCGCGAAATGACGCGGCGCAAGCGGGCATTATTATCGTTTATGCCTGCGTCCGCGGTATTAACGCCTCGGCTGACAACGGCATTAACGCATCCGGCGCTAATGCCGTCTTTAAAACCGTTTGTACCTACGCGGCCATCCGGTATGCCGTTATCATCGTCCGTATTGATAATCTTTGTATTAACCGCCTTAAACGCAGGCGCGCAGCATTTCCCCGAAGAGCTTACCTTCCCTCGCGCCAATATAGAAGACGCGGATAGCGGCGGCGAGGATGCCGGCCATGCGGCAAACGATGACAAAAGCGACTCGTCCCATGCCTTAAACGTCTCTATCGACCAATCCCTATTCGACAAATCCTACACGGGCATAAATAACATCGCCTACTCCCGCGCGCTTGGCCCGCTGTCGTTAACGCAAAACCTATGGTACGAGCTGCGCCGCGACAAGCTGCAAAACACTAGGCACTACTTAAGCGCCGCAGGTTCGCTCGAATACGCGCTCGAAAACGCGCGCTACTCTTGGATCACCCCGGGGCTCGACTGGTCGCCCGTCGTGCAGCACTCCAGCGACCGCGGCGGGAGCAACGCGCTCATGACCTTTGACATTGGGCCTCTGGCGAATTTTAGCGTGAAGGGCGTCCCCGTTACCCTGCGCACCGGCATCTCCGGCCGCCGCGTCGACTCGCTCGCGAGCGCGCTTAGCCTAGGCGACAACCGCCAAAGCGTCGGGGCATACGGGGCATTTGCGGCCGGGTCGGAGGAGGAGCTCCTGCCGTTTGCGCCGTTCTACTTCTACGCAGACGGGCTCGGCAGGCAAATAGAGAATTCGAGCATGACCTCCATTACAAGCTCCGCGCTCGGGGCGCTGCAAATCGGCGAGCGGGACAGCCTCCTCGTATACGGCGCGGCCTCCCTCTTCAACGGCCGCGAGGGGTACCTAGAGGGCAGCGCCGACAGCCGCGCCGCGCTCTTCACCGAGACGCCGTGGCGCGTGGAGCGTAACGTCGCCGCCAC
>JAIRUL010000266.1 GCA_031254445.1 Chitinispirillales bacterium | reverse complement strand
TTTCAGACGAAGCCTACGGCTTCATATGGTGTGGCGCAGAGCCGCCACACAAAGTCAAAGTCAAAACACCGGTACCCAGCCGCCTTTGACGTTGATTTTGACTTTGTGTGGCGGCTTTAGCCGCCACACGTTATGAAGCCGTAGGCTTCGTCTGAAAAAGATTTTAAAGATTTTGACTTTAGCTCTTCATTATCTCTAGGAATTCCTTATTGTTCTTCGTGCTGCTCATCTTCTCGTTTAGGAACTCCATCGCCTCTATCGGGGTCATGGAGGCCATGAACTTGCGCAGGATCCACATCCTGTTCAGCTCTTCCGGGGTTAGGAGCATCTCCTCTTTGCGCGTGCCGCTCTTGAACGGGTCGATGGCCGGGTAGACGCGGCGCTCGGCAATCTTTCTATCGAGCACGAGCTCCATGTTGCCGGTGCCTTTGAACTCTTCGAAGATAACCTCGTCCATGCGGCTGCCGGTTTCGATTAGCGCGGTGGCGATGATTGTGAGCGAGCCGCCCTTGTCGATGTTGCGCGCGGCGCCGAAGAAGCGCTTGGGCTTGTAGAGAGCCTGCGAGTCCACGCCGCCGGACAGGATGCGGCCGGAGTGCGGGGCGACCGTGTTGTGGGCGCGGGCAAGGCGGGTGATGCTGTCTAAGAGGATCACCACGTCGCGGTTGTGCTCGACGAGGCGCTTCGCCCTCTCGATGGCCATCTCGGCCACGACCACGTGCCGCTCGGCGGGCTCGTCGAAAGTCGAGCTGATTATCTCGGCGTTGACGGAGCGCTGCATGTCGGTGACCTCTTCCGGGCGCTCGTCTATGAGCAGGACGATGAGGTGCACCTCTTTGTGGTTCGCTATAATGGCGTTCGCCATATTCTTGAGCAAGACCGTCTTGCCCGTCCGCGGGGGCGCCACGATGAGGCCGCGCTGGCCCTTGCCTATCGGGGACATCAGGTTGATGATGCGGGTGGCGGACTCCTTGGCGTTGTACTCTAAGTCGAATTTCACTTCGGGGAACATCGGCGTGAGGTCGTCGAAGTTGATTTTGCGCTTGCACTCCTCGGGATCCTCGTAGTTTATCATCTCGACCCGCAGGAGAGCGAAGTACCGCTCCGAATCTTTTGGCGGGCGCACCTGGCCGGAGACCGAATCCCCCGTCTTCAGGTAGAACCTTTTAATCTGCGACGGCGAGACGTAGATGTCGTCCGGCCCGCTCAGGTAGCTGTTCAGCGGCGACCGCAGGAACCCGAACCCGTCCGGCATTATCTCAAGCACGCCCTCCGCGAACATCTGCCCGTTCTGCGTCGCCTGAGACTGCAAAATCTTGAAGATAAGCTCCTGCCGGCGCAGATTGCGGGACTCCCCCACATTCTGGCTCTCGGCCAACTCGTACAGCTCCGCCATAGACATCGACTTCAACTCTACAACATTCATCAAAACTCCTTGATTATTGGACGACTAGACCCGTAACGCTATAGGTAATTGTTTTATTATTTTAGACGATGATGCCCCTATCGCTATAGGCAAATTGATACGGTATTAACCGCTTTTATGATAGATGATACCGCCCCTAACACTATAGATAAATCTTTCGGCATAAACCGTTGGTTCAATATGCTAGACCGCCTTGGACTAAAAATAATTTAGTAAATAGCGCAACCCCTGCAACGCGAGGCCAAAAGTGATGATTACGGTGGCTCTGATAATATCCGTTAATAAAATAATTTAACGGAAATCGCGTGTCAAGGATTTTGTTATTTTTTTTCGGGCCAATTTTCGGGCGCGGATTCGGGGGGTTTGCGTTATCAGGCGGCGGCGCCGCTAACGCCCCTCCGCCCCTCACTCCACCCGCAGCACAAGCCCTTTCAGGTACTCCCCCTCCCTATGCGCGATGTTCACCGGATGATCCGGCCCCGCCGTCAGCACGTGCAGTATCTGCACGCGGCGGCGCGCGTCGGCGGCGGCGGCGAAGACTATCTGGCGGAATAGGTACGGGTCGACCGCGCCCGAACACGAGAACGTGAACAGCAGCCCGCCCGGCGCGACCGCGCGCATCCCCGCTAGGTTGATGTCCTTGTACCCGCGCGCCGCCCTGTCGGCCTCGCCGGCGTGGCGGGCAAACTTGGGCGGGTCTAATACCAACAAATCTACGTATGGCGGAGGCTGCCTAAGGAACGAAAAGACGTCCGCCTCCGCGAAATCCACCGCCGCCCCGTTGAGGCGCGCGTTCTCCGACAGAAGCCCGCCCGCCTCCGCCGACGAGTCCACCGCGAGGGCAGACGCCGCCCCGTGGAGCGCGGCGTTCAGCGCGAAGCCGCCGCTGTAGGAGAAGCAGTCGCAGACGCGGCGGCCGGCGCAGTAGCGGCGAACGAGGGCGCGGTTCTCGCGCTGGTCGAAAAAGAAGCCCGTCTTCTGGCCGGTGGATAAATTGGCATGATACTTGACGCCGCTCTCCGTTATTATCAACGATTCGGGAAGCGCCCCCGCAACCAACCCATCGCTCTCAGGCAGCCCCTCGCGCTTGCGCGACTCGGTGTCGGAGCGTTCGTAGATAAACGCCGGAGAGAGGATTTCCGTTAACGCCTCGATGACCGCCCCTCGCCAACACTCCATTCCAGCCGTGCCTATCTGCAAACAGACGCCTGCGGCATATTTGTCAATAATCAGCCCGGGAAGAAAATCCCCCTCGGAATTGACAAGGCGGCAAGAGTCGGTGCTATAGGTTAATACCCCGTCCCGTACCCGCCTGTCAACGGCAAGGCGTATGCGTTGACGCAAATCGTCTGCGGTAAACGTTGGCGGCGGCAATGATTTTGTCGATGATGTATTAACCTTACCTGTACTGATCTTTTTCGTATCAATGTTAGGATCCAACGCAAGCATTCGGACGCATATCGCCGATTTGTCATTGTAATAACCAATCCCTAAACGCTTACCCGAAGCATCATAAACAGTACAAATCCTATCGCGCTCGTCAAGGCCACCATTAGTATGTGCAACCGCACCAGAGAATACCCATGGATGCCCTTGGCGTATAAGCTTGTCTTTGCCGGATTTTAGGTGGATGTTCATAAAGGTTTTGATCTTTTAATCTTTTAATCTTTTAATCTTTTAAAATCAAAATCTTTAAAGTCAAATTCTTTTAAATTCTTTTTTCAGACGAAGCCTAAAGTCAAAGTCTTAAAATCTTTAAAATCTTTTTTCAGACGAAGCCTACGGCTTCATAACGTGTGGCGCAGAGCCGCAGCCATTTAGTCTTTTAAAGTCAAAATCTTTTAAATCTTTTTCAGACGAAGCCTACGGCTTCATAACGTGTGGCGCAGAGCCGCAGCCATTTAGTCTTTTAAAGTCAAAATCTTTTAAATCTTTTTCCGACGAAGCCTACGGCTTCCTAA
>JAIRUL010000212.1 GCA_031254445.1 Chitinispirillales bacterium | reverse complement strand
GTGGCGGCTTTAGCCGCCACACGTTATGAAGCCGTAGGCTTCGTCTGAAAAAGATTTAAAAGATTTTAAGACTTTGACTTTAGGCTTCGTCTGAAAAAGATTTAAAAGATTTTGATTTTAAAAGACTTAAAAGATTTTAACAAAACACCTTAAAAATAGGAGAATTTCTCATGCACCACCCATTGACAAAAATCGTAGCGCTCACGTTCCTCCCCCCCCTTGCCGCCACGCTTATTATATTGGTATGCGGCGGCAGCAGCGGCTGCGCGAAAATCCCAAATGACAGGATGCCTGACCCTGGCGATGAGGTGGCCGTTCTGTGCACGGTCGCCGTGAGCGTCCTTGCGGAGGAGGCGGGCTTGCCCGACGGCGTATTGATTTTCCCCGGCAGGGAGATAATCGTCCCCTGCGGCGATTCGGCGCGGATTGCCGTAGACGCCGGCGGTTTGGCGAACGCGCGCATCGCGGCGATAAGCGCGGACGGGGAGGGTTTGTTCAGTTTTGACGGCGGCGTTGTGACCGATATTGCGGTGACGCTTCGCAGCGTATCGGCCAACACGGAGGTTTTGGTGGAGTTGGCGAAGATAGACGCCCTCTTGCCGGCGGCGGAAATCCTATGGCCTGCCTTAGCGGCTCCCGACGGCTCGTTTGCGCGTTTGCCGCGGTGCGTGGCGGGGACGCTCGGTTACCGGCTGAATAAGAGGATGGCCTCGGGGGTTATCAAGTGGAGGGAGGTCACCGACCCCTACTACGTGGACGCCGACTCGCTCAGGACGGTGAAGATACCCGACGACCTCGCCGACTCCGCCCACCTTGTAGGCGATTTGGCGTATGCGTCCCCGCTTGGCTACTTAGACGCGGGGGTTCAAAAGTTTGATTTCGCTGTGAGCCCCAAGGCGGGCAAGCGCGTGGGGGAGGGCGTGTTCTGCGAGAATTGCGTATACGCTTTCGAGGTTCAGTTCACGGATTCGCTGGGGAATAGGAGCGCGCCGGCCTCCCGGATGGCGGTATCCGGTTCCGAGGACGCCGACAGCTGCGCCTTTGCGCAGTACGATTGGCGCAAATTAAAATAAATTAAAATTTGCTATTGCGTTCGCCGCGCCCGAAATATTATATTAAAGGATTCGTCACCTAAAATAATGATAATAGAGGAAGCATTGCGATAATGAACAGAAGCAAGAGCCCCGATTTTTTAGCGTCTATGAAGGCCGCCCTCGTCGGCACCGAGATGGAGGAGCAGTTTCTCGCGCGGCGCGAGATATTCCTTTGGGGCGAGGTTTGCGACGAGTCGGCCGAGGAGATAGTCAAGAAGATATTGTTCCTGGACGGCGCTGGCGGCGGCGATATTACCTTATATATAAATAGTCCGGGCGGCGTGATCTCTTCGGGTCTTGCGATCTATGACGCCATGTGCCGCGCAAAGAGCGATGTTTCAACCGTAGTGACGGGGCAGGCGGCCAGCATGGGCGCGGTGCTCCTCTGCGCGGGGGCCAAGGGCAAGCGCTTTGCCTGGGAGCACGCGCGGGTGCTCATCCACCAGCCGCTTATTTCCGGCAATATGTACGGGCCGGCCAGCGACATCCAGATTCAGGCTGAGGAGATGCTGCGCACTCGGGAAAACCTAAACAAAATACTCGCCGCGCACACAGGCCAGACGCTGCAAAAGATAGCGGAGGACACCGACCGGGACTACTTCATGTCAGCCGAGGAAGCCAAAAAGTACGGGATAGTCGACAAAATAGCTAAGTAGAGGGCGTTGCATTGGCCGGGCGGGCTTGCCGGCGGGAAACCGCCGGCGGATGCCCGCGCCTTGATAGCGGAAAAATTGCTAGTGGGCGGGTTTGCCGGCGCCGCATAGGGGGCGTTCGCGCCTATCGGCGGAAAATCGCGCGGACGGGCGGATTTTCGGGCGCCGCGGGGGGTGTCCCCGCCTACGGTAAAAAAAATGTAAAAAAAATTGACTTTGTCGTCGCCGTAATATTATTTTTATCAGACTTTTCCAAAAATCCGGAAATACCGCCGGTATAGCTCAGTTGATAGAGCGTTCGACTTGTAATCGAATGGTCGGGGGTTTGAGTCCCTCTACCGGCTTGAGATAGCGATTGTTTGGGTAGGTGCCCGAGTGGTTAAAGGGGATGGACTGTAAATCCATTGGCTCCGGCCTACGGTGGTTCGAAACCACCCCTGCCCATAAAAATGTCGGTTGCGGGTATAGCTCAATTGGTAGAGCTCCACCCTTCCAAGGTGGCTGTTGTGAGTTCGAGTCTCATTGCCCGCTTGGATTGCCGCCCATGTAGCTCAGGTGGTAGAGCGGATCCTTGGTAAGGATGAGGTTCACGGGTTCGAGCCCCGTCGTGGGCTTTTCTAACGGGGCCGGAGGATGTTCGGCCCCCGCGTTTGCGGTGGCGCTGTCGGCGGGCGGGGTTTGTTTTTTGCCGCGCGGCAGAATTATTTTTGTACACTAATAACAATAAATTCACCATATCATGAGAGGTTACGATGTCGAAAGAAAAGTTTGATCGCGGTGGCAAGCCCCACGTCAACGTAGGTACCATCGGGCACGTTGACCACGGGAAGACCACCCTGACGGCCGCCATTACGCGCGTTATGTCCACCAAGGGTCTTGCAAAGTTCGTTGCTTACGACGAGGTCGCAAAGGCTTCCGAGTCCCAGGGCCGTCGCGACGATACCAAGATCCTCACCATCGCCACGTCGCACGTCGAGTACTCGACCGAGAAGCGCCACTACGCGCACGTCGACTGCCCGGGCCACGCGGACTACGTCAAAAACATGATCACGGGCGCGGCCCAGATGGACGGCGCGATCCTCGTCGTAAGCGCCGCAGACGGGCCCATGCCGCAGACCCGCGAGCACATCCTGCTCGCCCGCCAGGTCGGCGTGCCCTATATCGTCGTATTCCTTAATAAGGTCGACGTCGTCGACGACCCCGAGCTTTTGGACCTTGTCGAGCTCGAGGTGCGCGAACTGCTCAGCAAGTACGAGTTCCCGGGCGACGACACCCCCATCATCCGCGGCAGCGCCATAGGCGCCCTCACGAACCCCGAAGACCCCGAAAAGGCGAAGTGCATTTTCGACCTTATGGCGGCCGTAGACAGCTACGTCCCCACGCCGCAGCGCGAGGTTGACAAGCCTTTCCTTATGTCCGTCGAAGACGTCTTCTCCATCACCGGCCGCGGCACGGTCGCCACGGGGCGCGTTGAGCGCGGCGCCGTCAAGGTCGGCGACGAGGTTGAGCTCGTCGGCTTGCGCGATAGCCGCAAGTCGGTTGTCACGGGCGTCGAGATGTTCCGCAAGCTCTTGGACAAGGCCGAGGCTGGCGACAACATCGGCACGCTTCTGCGCGGCGTCGACAAGAACGACATCGAGCGCGGCATGGTCCTCGCGAAGCCGGGTTCCATCACCCCGCACAAGAAGTTCAAGGCCGAGGTGGTCGTGCTCTCCAAGGACGAGGGCGGCCGCCACACCCCGTTCTTCAGCAACTACCGCCCGCAGTTCTACTTCCGCACCACCGACGTCACCGGCGCTATAAAGCTGGCGGAGGGCGTGGAGATGATCATGCCGGGCGACAACGCGCAAATAGAGGTCGAGCTCATAGCGCCGGTCGCTATGGAGAAAGAGCTCCGGTTTGCCATTCGCGAGGGCGGCCGCACGGTCGGCGCCGGCGTCGTCACCGCCATTATCGAATAATTGTTTTTGTGTTTACAAGGATGGGCGCGCCTGCGCGGTGTGCCTATCCGTATTGATTTTTGATGTTGATTTTGGGTATCAACAAATAACAGAAGAACGGGGCGCAGCATTATGCCAAGAGAAAGAATAACGCTTGAGTGCACATCGTGCAAGCAGCGCAACTACGAAACGACAAAGAACAAGCGCAAGCATTCCGCTCGCGTAGAGTTCATAAAGTTCTGCCCTTTCGAGCGTAAAAGAACGCCGCACAAGGAGTGCAAGTAGCAGCGGCAGGGGGCTATAATATCGGGGCGTTGCGGGGCGGAGCCCCGTCCCCAAAAGCTTTAAAAGGTTTTGGCTTTAAGCTTTTAAAGAATAAAAAGGTCTGTAGCTCAATTGGTAGAGTAGCGGTCTCCAAAACCGCCTGTTGGGGGTTCGAGTCCCTCCAGGCCTGTAAATGAAACTTTAGTTAAGGGTTATGATGCAAAAAATAATACAGTATCTTAGGGATGTGCGTTCGGAGGTCGCCAAGGTCAATTGGCCGACCAAGGACGATATTTCCGCGGGGACGGTGCTCGTAATCATTTTGAGTATAGTCGTGTCGATATACGTTTTTGTCTGCGACCAGGGCCTCCAGGCCGCAATAGGCCTCTTCCTGAGGGCGCGGTAGGGGAATAGAATGGCGGCTAAATGGTATGCGGTGCACACGTATTCGGGGCAGGAGGCCAAGGTCTTCGGTTACTTGAACGAGCTCATTGAGTCGGGCGACTTCGGCGACCAGATAAAGAGCGTCCTCATGCCCACGCAGGATGTGGTGACCGTCAAAAACGGCAAAAAAGTGAAGACCACGCGCAAGTTTTACCCCTCCTATGTGCTCGTGGAGATGGAGCTGACCAAGGAGATGATGCACATCGTGCAAGACGCCGCCGGCGTGACGGGCTTCGTCGGGAGCGGCGGCGGCAAGGGCGTCAGGGGCGGCAAGGCAAGCAAAGAGGACAGCAAGCCGCGCCCCCTAAGCGACGAAGACGTCCGCAGGATACTGGGCCAGACGGCCGACAGGGGCCCGCGCCAGCAGGTATCTGAGGTGCCGTTCGAGGTGGGCGACGCCGTGAAGATAAAAGAGGGCCCGTTCAAGGACTTCGACGGCGTGGTGGACAAGGTTATGCCGGAGAAGGGCAAGGTGATGGTGATGGTAAGCGTCTTTGGCCGTTCAACGCCGGTAGAGGTCGACTTTATCCACGTCGCGCCGATCAGTTAAGGGTTGGCTTTAACGCGGGGATTGAAATAAATTAATATAGCGGTTAGATATGGATAGCGCTGGTTAAGGCAATGCAGGGGCCGAATAAATTCGGCTCGAAAGGAGCTGTTCAAAGTGGCTAAGAAAGTCGTAGGTCAGGTTAAGTTGCAGATAACGGGCGGCGCGGCGACGCCCGCCCCCCCCGTCGGCCCCGCGCTGGGCCAGCAGGGGGTGAACATCATGGAGTTCTGCAAGGCGTTCAACGCCAAGACCAAGGATTCTCAGGGGATGGTGATCCCTGTGGTGATCACCGTCTATTCGGATAAGTCGTTTACGTTCATTACCAAGACCCCTCCCGCCGCCGTGCTTATAATGAAAGAGCTCGG
>JAIRUL010000174.1 GCA_031254445.1 Chitinispirillales bacterium | reverse complement strand
ATTATGTTACGCAGCACGACATCTTTTTTGTTGTAGCCAAAGCGCGCCTCCTGCATGTAGTCGAAGCTTACGTTCACCTTGTAACCGGTCTTCTCGCGGAAGTTCGTCATGGCCCACAGCATGTTTTCGGAAACCATCGCTAGGCACAAATCGCCCTTTTCGAGCGCATCGAAGAGCTCGTTGCCGGTCGCGTAGAATGTCTTGTACCCGTGGTTTGGGAACCACAAATCGAACATCTCCGCGTGTACGGATTTGTCGACCAGGCCGATCCTATGATAGTATACGCGGTAGTTGTCGACCTTTGGAAAATCGAGCCGCGATATGAGCGCGTACCGCGTTGAGAGGTACGGGGAAGCGCTCCATATAAAGTCTTCTTCACGCGATTTCGAGTAGAGCATCTGCGTTACTATCGACAGCTCGCCGTCTCTGAGCTTTTGCAGCATATCGGCCAGCGACGATTGGTTGGTCGTGGCCGTCTCTTCAAACCTAAGCCCCGTGAGCTTCGCAACCTCCGTTAGTATGTCCGGCGCGATGCCCTGATACTTTTTTTCTATGTGGTTGTAGAAGCAGGAGGGGTACGCGTCGTGCTGAAACCCAACGGGCACAACGCCGCCGCTTACCTTTACGCTGTCGATATAGGCGCGCTCCTCGCTTGTGACGGCGCTGTAAAGCAGTTGCTTGCGGTACTCGGTCTCCCCCTTTTCGTAAAGCTCGAATACCTTTGCCGTGCCGCCCGCGCGAAGGTACTTATTAAATATAGAAATCGCAGGCGCGAGCTTGTCGTTTACCGCAACGAGCGTTATTGGGGTATAGACGAGCGAGGAGAATTTTTGCCGGCGAATGTTCGCGTACCGCTCAAAGAACTGCGTGACGTCCCTATCCACTATAAAAAAATCTATGCCGCCGGACTCTATCATCTTCGCCGCCTCCGAAAAGCCCTCGGCTTCAACCGGCTCAAACGGCAAGCCGGAGTAGTGCCTATGCAGCACGTCAAGCGTCCCCGTATTTTTCAGGAAGCCGACCTTATGCCCGCCGAGGCCGGCCATGTTTTTAGCGGATGCGGCGTCCGCGCGCGCGTAAACATTCATGCGCCGCCCCGCTATGGGCGCGGTGACAAGGCTACGCTCCGGCTCGCCAACGACGCCGCAGGCGATGTCTATCTCCCCGTTGCCAAGGCTCTCGGTAAGGCTATTTAGCTCCTCGAAGTAGCGCGGGACAAACGTTATCCCCAAAAGCCCGCCGATGAATTCAAAGAGCTCCACGGTAAAACCAGAGAACGCCTCGCCGGGCAGGCGGAAAGACTCTTTCTCAAGTATGTGCCCGTAAACAAACGTGTCGCGCGCGGACGCCATCGCCTCAACCGCGGCGGCCTCCTCCGCGGTAACGCCGCGTATGTCCTTGTAGGTTTTTATATTGACGACCGACGGGTGAAAATCGGCGGGGCCGGAACATGCGGCAAGCAATACGGCAAGCGCGGCTGGGAGCGCGGCGGCCCGTTTTATGGCGGAATTTATCAAACCGCTCAAGGCGCGGCCCCAAAAACTCTCTTGATTTTCGCCGCCACGCTCTCGGCGTCGATGGGCTTCACGATAAAATCCGCCGCCCCTATCTTCACGGCTTTCATCAGGTACTCTTTGGTGGTGTTGCCCGTAAGGAAAACTATGGGCGCGAGCTGCCCGGCGTCGCGGAGCCTGTCGGCAAGCTCGAAACCGTTCATCTTGGGCATCTCTATATCCAATATAAAGAGGTCGGGCGTAAACTTGCCTATAAAATTGAGCGCCGCCGCCCCGGACGTCACGCAGCTAACCTTGTGCCCTGCCTCGGAGAGCGCCGCTTTGAGCATATTCAGCGTGACGGGTATATCGTCGACGGCCAAGATGCTCCTCTGCCCGTCGCCGGCGTATATGACCGGATACTTGCGCGCCTTGGGCGCCGCCGCGGCTTTGTGCTGCACCATCTGTATATCCACCGAAAGGGTGGCCGCGGAGGACAAGAGCGCCGTTAGGTCGGCCTCAAGCTTTTCCGGGGAAGCGCCGCCCAGGCTGTCCCGGACCCGCGCGCATTTCTGCACCAAATCGTCGGCATGGATGTTGGCGAGCATCTCGGCAAGCTGCGATAGGGCGCCCGACAGCGTGCCGCTGTCGCCGATGAAGAGCGCTTTCTTCAAGGCGGCCTCGAACTCGGGGAAATCCTCGACAAAGTCCGCCAGCATATCGCAATAACGCGACAAAACAGCGTCGTTCAGCTCGTTGAGCATATCCGACAGCTTTAGGCCGCTTATTGAGAGCAGGGCGTCTTTGCTTAGCTTCATATACCTAATAAAATAATATTGAACGGGGCGGCAGTAGGGATATTTTATTATTTGGCTTTGACGTTGACTTTGTGTGGCGGCTTTAGCCGCCACGCGTTATGAAGCCGTAGGCTTCGTCTGAAAAAGATTTAAAAGATTTTGATTTAAAAGATTTTGACTTTAAAAGATTTAAAAGATAAAAACCTTGCCTTTACATTTTTTTTACATTTTTTTTACTTTTTGCCTAATTATCTATTATATTAATAATATTGGCATAAAATCAACACCTTTTACGGCGGTTGCGGGAATTTTTTATGAAAAAAGCCAAAATTTGGGGTTATTCGCTGTTTTTTTCTGTGGCAGCGCTTGTTTTGGGGGCAGCATCCTGCAACCCTACCGAACCGCCGCCGCCACCTGGTGGCGATGGGGAGTGGAACACCGCCCCGCCGGCGGCTTGGGAGCCGCAATTCCGGTGTTCGGGGGAGGGCGCGGGCAACGCTTTGAACCTGAACAGGGAGGATTTGGGGCTTGACAGCACGATTGTCATCAAGTTTAACGGCTCGGGGGCGCCTACCGTCACCGTTACCCCAAGCAGCGATTTTGTTAATGCCATACCGTTGGGCATGGGGCATTTGGAATTGAGGATCGGGGAACCAATCGCATACAATATAATATTAAGCGGCACAACCGCAAACGGCTCTCTGAAGCTCTACGCCGAATATCGGGCGGCGCTGTATTTAAACGGCGTGAACATCGCAAACCCGAGCGGGCCGGCGATAAGCATCCAAAGCACGAAACAAGTCGATGTCCGCACGGTCGACTGCGATAGGCGGAATATCCTTCAGGACGGCGCCAATTACGGGACGAGCATAGACGGCGAGGACGCCAAGGGCGCTTTTTTCAGCGAGGGGCAGCTCATTTTTCAGGGGCGCGGGTCGCTGGAGGTGCGGGCCAAGAACAACCACGCCATTGTCTCGGACGATTACATCGAGGTTGAGGGCGGGGACATCATTGTCTACGAATCCAAGAACGACGGCATCCACGCCAACGGCCGGATCAACATAAAGGGCGGGGCGCTGCAAATTAAGTGCGTTGGCGACGCCATCCAAAACGAGAGGCTTTTGCCGGTTACCATTTCGGGCGGCAAAGTGGCCGTCCGCACCACGGGCGAGAAGGGGCACGGGATAGCGAGCGAGGCCGGCGGCGTTATCATCCAAAACAGCCCCGACATCAACATCTCCCTCACGGGCGACGGTTCTAAGGGCATAAGGTCGCACGGCGACGTGAAGATTCAGGGCGGGGCGATATACATAGACGCGCACGGCAGAAGGAACGCGCTGAACCCGGACGACGACAAAGACTCAAGCGCCGCCGCGGGGATAAAGGCCGACGGCAACGTTGAGATAAGCGGCGGCAAACTGACGATTAAGTGCACGAGGCTCGAACAAAAGGCCAAAGGCATCAACGCCGACGGCGACGTCATAGTTAGCGGCGGGGAGACGAAAATCCACGCCGACGGCGACGGCGTAAAGGTTAGGGGGGCTTTCAGGATGAGCGGCGGCACCCTATACGCGAGGTCGCGGCTAGGTGGGAACTCGGAGGATATCGATTGCGGCGAAAACATGTTTTATCATACCGGCGGCGCATTGGACGCGCAACTCAATGGCCGCAAAAACGAAGGGGATTTATAATGGAAGAGCTGATTCAAACAGGTTTAGCCCCGTTCTCGCGTTCCACTTTGGAAGACGCGGCGCGAGTATCGTTTCTGCACAGGTTCGACACGAAGTTCGTCATGAGGAGCGACGGCGTCCCGGCGTTTCTGCACGCCGTCAAAGACGACTACTCCGTACTAGAGATAAACGGCGTGGCGGCGCAGAGCTACAACACCGTCTACTTCGACACGCCCGACCTGCTCTGCTTCAACCTGCACCACAACCAAAGGGCCAACAGGTTCAAGTTCCGCACGCGGAAGTACCTGAGCAACGGCAAGATATACAACGAGATAAAGCAGAAGATAAACACCGGCAAGACGATAAAGTTCCGCCAGCGCCGCGACGAATTCAACATCGAGCCGCCCATCCTGCCCGCGCAGAACGACTTGGCCGCTTTCGACGGGCATTTTGAGGCGTTGCTGAGAACCAACGGCTACGGTTTTGTGGGCCATTTGGCTCCGTCGCTGCACGTCTTCTTCAACCGCGTGACGTTCCTGAACAAACGCTTCGCGGAGAGGATGACGCTCGACCTCGGCCTCCGCTACGCCTATGGCGGCGTTTCGCTCCTCTTGAACGACTCGGCGATTATCGAGCTCAAGCGCGAGAAAGGCCCGGAGCACACGGTTGCGCAAGATTACTTCCGCTCCATCCACAAAACTCCGAGCGGGTTCTCCAAGTACACCATCGGCATCTCTCTGACGCACGAGGAAGCGAAGAAGAACAGGTTCCTGCCGAGAATCAAGCATTTGGCATACGAAAGGAGCGCCGCGTGAACGAGGCGAACGCAATAACCAGC
>JAIRUL010000299.1 GCA_031254445.1 Chitinispirillales bacterium | reverse complement strand
ATGAGCATACTGCCGCCGAGGTGATTTATGAAAGGGTGAGTAACGAAAAACCGCTGGTTGGAATGACCAACTTCAAGGGGGGGTACATCACAAAGGATGACGTGAAAATTGCGAAGAATTATCTTACGGAGATAGAGTTGCAGCGCCTGAACCTATTGGTGTCGCAATTTTTAGATTATGCGGAGTTTCAGGCGTTAGAGCAAAAGCCGATGACCATGAAAAGCTGGATTGCGGCGTTGGATAAACAAATCGCAACGCTGGACAGAAGTGTGCTTGACGGTTCGGGCAAGGTGTCCCACGCCAAAGCGATTCAAAAGGCAGAGAAAGAGTTTGAAATTTATAGGGTGCGGGAAATGAGGCAACTAGAGAGCGATTTCGACCGTGCCGTGAAAGCAATCGCAGAAAACGCGCAAGGCGGCGGCAAAGAATAGTCCCCTTGGATGAGGCTATTTAACATTCATCATCCCCTCATCCGCCCGTGCAGCCTCTCAACCTGCAAACAAAACGCCTCAATCCGCGACTCCAAAATAGCGGGAAACGGATTTCCGTCGCTCTCTATCGACAAGAACGGCAGCGTGCCTATGTTGGCGTGGGAGTGATGGCTCCCTAGCACCCGCTTGTCAAGCGCTTTTTTATTATCGACCGTTGCCTCTGCCGCGAGCACCGCTTCCACTACTCGGGTGGGCATGCACGCGAACGGGCCTATTTGTATTGTCCCGTGGGTGGAGTGTAAAATGTCCTTGAAGAAGACTCCGGCTACTAGTATAGCCTCTCCCGTTAGGCGCGGGTCGAAGAACTCGCGGCCGTAGGAGATGATTTTGTCCATCTCCGTCAGTTCGTAGAGGTAGAGGCCGGACTTCGCGAGGATGGTTTTGATCTTTTTCTCGTACCGAAGCTGGAGCATCCGGCGCACGCGGAACTCGAACTTGCCTTTTAGGCCGAAGTCGGCCTCGAAGATGCCGTTTTCGACATTCCAGTCGCAGTACTCAAGCCATTCGAAGAGGGGGGCGCGCTTAACGATTATTTCGCGCTTTTCTAGGCGCTCTAATAGGTCTTGCCCGGCGAAATAATCCCTGCGCACGAAGATTTCCCCTAGGAGCGATATTACTTTGGCCTCGCGCAGGGGGTACTTGATGGGGATGGCTTTAAGCTTTGCGGCTATGTCTTCTAGAAGTTTGTAGATGGATGACGTCTTGCCGGTTCTAAGAAGGGCTAGTATGCGCTCCCACTGTTCGTCGAATATGCTCATCGCAGATTTTTTGTCTTTAGCGAGCACGCGGAGGGCGTTTTTTATGTCCTCCATGATGTCGGAGACAATCGCGCCCTTCATCACGTTCAGCGTGTCTTTCACTTCAAGGCCGGCGTAGCCGTTTTCGTTTGTGAGCGACAGAAGCGTTACGTCTTTTACGCGGCTCTTTTCTATTACGCTGCGGATGTAGACGTTGTATTGCGACAGGCGGCAGTTGCCGCCGCTCGTGGGCATGAAGTATACAAGGTATTCGCCGGTGTCTTTGCGCGTGGACAAGTAGTGGAGGAGGCCGCCGGTGGTGAGGATGAGCGGCAGGCACTCTTTGCAGGAGCTGTTCCCCTTGCCCACTTTGAGCACGTCGGTGTCGTAAACGGGGATGGCGGACGCGCGGATCCCCGCGCCGCTGAACGCCGCGGCGAAAGCGTCGCTCGCGAGCTTGCCCATCGAGGGGAAGAGCACGTGCACCCTTTTATCTTTGAGTGGCGCCCGCGTCCCGTCGGAGGCGACGAACTCCGGCTTGCGGCCCGAGTAGTCGATGTACGCCTTTTGGAACTCCGCCTCCGCGCCCGCCGTTTTTTTCAGGTTTCTGTACCGCGCCACGATGTCCAAAAACGCCTCGATGCGCGTGTTCACGCCCGCGTCGGCGGTGTGGCTGTCGAGTTCGAGCGTTAAAGACGGCTTGTCCTTCATAACGTCGCGGAAGTAGCCGACGATGAAAGAGTCTGGCCCGCAGCTGAAGTTCGTTATGTACGCGCCGAAGAGCTGTGGGTGCCGCGACACGACGCGCGCTGCCCGCAGTATGTTCTGCCCCATGGCCCAGTTCATCTCCATGTCGCAGGGCTCGGCGTTGTAATCGAGCATGTCCCACGGGATCACCTCCACGCCGCGCGAGGCGAACTTGCCAGGGATGCCGAGGTTGCCCTCGTCGGCGAAAGCGTTGTATGGGCGGCCGAATAGCACGATTGCCGTGCGCGACGGGTCTTCTTCGAGGCGCTTTAAGACTTCCTCGCCGCGCTTTTTGAGCGCGGCGAAAAACTCGCGCTGCTTTTTGAGCGCGGCGTGGAAAGCGGCTTTTCCAAGCTCAGGGCCGCACCCGCACTCGCGCGCGATATCGACAAACGTCCCCTCCATGCTCTCGTAGCTTCGAGAGAAGTCGATGACGGGGGAGAGGAGCGTTGTATGTTGCAGCATATCCTTAAACGCGCTCTTTAGGTAATACGGTTCGCACTGCAACAGCAAGCATGTGCATTGATGCTCCTTGCGGCGATCCGGCATCCCCTCAACGTAAAGCTCGACGAGCTTTGGGAGGAAGACGAAATCGGGCTGTGTTGACAAGAGGCTATACAGCGTGCCGTGGGCTATTTCGCCAGGATAGCAGAACGACGACCGCTTGCGCTTTATGCCGTCAACGCTTATTTCCGGGGAGAGTACGATTTCTAGGCCGATAGACTCGAAGAATGCCGAGTATAATGGATAATACGTGTTTGTCAAGAATGCCCGGTTGATGCCGATGCGCTTCTTTGCTGTTGATACGCCATTATCAATGGATATGGGCTGATCAATGCCGCGATCGCCTTGGCTAATGCCATCGGGCTTATCGACGGCGATGGGTTGATTAACGCCATTGTCCATTGCTGCCGCCCCTTCAAACACCATCTTCTGCCTAACCGCCACCTCGTCAAACTCGCCTTTCTCAAACTGCACGTGGTGTATCAAATTGTAGTATTTGTTGCAGGCTCCGCCGAACGGGAACTTCTTATCGTCGATAATCATCGTATTGATTTCGCACTTCCTATCGCAATGCTCCGCCCCGCCGCCGCAGACGAAGCGCTTTCCGTAGTGGACTTCCCTATCGGCAAGCGTCTTCAAATCAAACGCGGACGCCTCCATCAGCCCCTTGTCAATGCGATCCTTAACCTCAAGCGCCACCCCGTAAGCCCCCATGAGCCCGGGCTGCGGCGGGACGATTATCTCCTTGCCTATCAAATTAGCCATCGCTAGGGGCACCGCTTTATTGTAGCAGACGCCGCCCTGCATGAAAATCTTGTTGCCTGCGGGCCTCTGCCCCTTCACGCGGTTGACGTAGTTCATGCACACCGAGTAGACAAGCCCCGCGACGATGTCTTCTTTCGCCACGCCCTCGTGCGAAGCCGTGCGGATGTCGGAGCTTATGAACGCGGCGCACTGGTCGTTGAAGTTGGGCGGGCGCTTGCTCCTGACGGCTATCCCCTCGATCTCCTTGTAGCCGATGCCGAGCGTCTCGCCGGCGGACTCCTCCAAAAACGACCCCGTCCCCGCGCTGCACGCCTCGTTCATGGCGTAGTCGGAGGCGACGGCGTTTGTGAGGAAGGTGTATTTGGCGTCTTGCCCGCCGATCTCGAAGATGGTGTCGACGTCTTTGTCGAAGAACGCCGCGGCTGCGGCGTGGGCGATGATCTCGTTTATCACGCCGTCCGTCCCCCCGTGCAGCCCCGCTATTTGCCTGCCGGATCCGGTGGTTCCGAGCCCCTTTATGGCAACGGGGACGGTGATCTGTTCTAATAGCGCGGCGTAGCACTCGCGCGACGCCTTGACGGGGTTCCCGTTCGTCCTAAGGTATATGGAGGCGACGATGGCGTTGTCCTTCGTGCGCAGGGCGACCGCCTTCGTGGTGGTAGACCCCACATCGAGCCCGATGATCAGCTCGTCGCCGGCTTTCGCGCCCTGTATCGTTATATCTTCAAACCTCACGAGCGGCCTCCCCATCTCGATAGGCGGCAGCTGCGTAAACGACGTCCCCCCCTCGACGAACATCCGCCCCTTGTCTAGCCCGATGGGCGTTTTGTTGATAAGCGCGTAGTATGCCGCCCCCACCGCCTCGAAGCAGTCGGCGAACGCGGGGATGTGCAGCTCCTCTACGCTCTCTTTCAGCATTTTCATTATGACGGAGTTCCGCGTGACGCCGCCCGTCGCGATTATCCGCTTGTTGGGCACCTTTTCGAGCAGGTCTAAAATTTTTTCCGCCATCATCCTGCACAGCCCCGCGCTGACGCGGCCTATGGGGATGTTTTTGTTGAGGGCGTGGGTGCAGTCGCTCTTGCAGAAGACGGAGCAGCGCCCCGACACCTTGAACTCCTCCGACTCGGAGGCGAGCGAAACGGCTTCCGTTACGGAGACGTTCATCCGCCGGATCTGCTGCAAGAAGAACTCCCCCGTCCCGCTCGCGCACTTGTTCCCAGTCTCGACGGTGGAGATCATCCCCTCGCCGTCCAATGCGTAAACGATGAAGTTCTCCGATCCGAGGCTCGCCACCGCCCCCGCCGGCTTCTCCGAGGCGTATTGCCCCGTCTCCCGCAAGAGGCGCAGCGCGTACTCGACGCTCTCCGGTTCGGTTATCGACGGCGCGTTCACGAGGTTGCGGAATTTGCGCCCCGTGAGCATTCCGAAGCTGTAGGCGGCGGGGTCGAAGCGCTCTATCGTCTCCAAAAACGCCTTGCGCGGGTTGCTCTCGTGGGGTTTAGACTCGACGCGCCCGAGGCGGGGCTTGCCGCCCTCTTCGTCCAAGAATACCTCGGCGGCCATGACGGCGGACGAGCCGAAACAAATGCCAAGCGATGAAGTGCTCATATTACTCCGTAAATTAGGCAAAATGAAAGCATCGGCGCAGATGCGCCCTATGGAGGGTGTTGCGCGCCTTGCGCCCGCTTACGCCCCGAGTTCTATAACGCTGCCGGAGGGGTTCACCTCGTCGAAAAAGTCCTCTTTGAAGTATAGAAACCCGTGCTCGTCGTTCGAGTAGTACTCGCTGGCGTTGCCGTTGAAAAAGCTCCGAAGCGCGGAATCCCTGTTCTCGCCCTCCACGATGGAGTGGCGCAGCTGTATCCGTTTGCCCGGCGTGATGAACGCGATTGCGTACTTTGACATTTCCTGCTCCCTAAAAATGGTTATTCTTTGCGATAAGCCGCCTCAATACCTAAAAATAGTTTTTTGGAAGGGGTAGAGTGGCGTTTTTTTTCAAATAAAAACTTTGAGTTTTTTTTGCGTAGCCCACCGCCACGATGTATATTATCCGTACCGAGGGATATTGGCGGCCATGCTAACGTTGATCGTTTGCGCGTTTCCCGCGTAGGTTATGTTATTAACGCTATAATATATATAATAGCTAAAAATAAACCATAAAAAAGGAGGGTCTCCCTATGATGGGTGCCAAAAAAGCATTGTTTTTGTCCGCCGCGGTTTTCGCGGGTGCGTTGTCCTTCATGATGGCCGGCTGCGTCGAGAAAACGTCGGGCGCCGGAACCTACAAGATCACGGTAAACCGCGATCCTGCCGCCGGCGGCAGCGTAACGCTAGACCCCGCGCAGCCCGAAGGCGGCTATGCGTCCGGAACGGAAGTTACCGTAACGGCCGCGCCCAACGCCGGTTATTTGTTCGACGGGTGGGTGGAGGATAGTGAGAAAGGGGAGCAGTTCACGGTTAAAATGACCAGAAACCTCACGCTGACCGCCAAATTTAAGCAGGCATTCGCCCTCAATGTCACAATCCTCCCATCGCCGGCTGCCGGGCAGGTGACGAAATCGCCGAATAAAACCGGGTATGAGGCGGGGGATGTCGTTACCCTAAAGCCGGTGCCGGATACTGCCAAATTCGCCAAAGGCTATTGGAATGGCGATCCGGATGACACAAGAGATTCCATAACGGTTACCGTCACAAAAGACACGGCTGTGTCCTATACTTTCACCCCGAAATACGCGCTCGAGACGGCGGCGTTCCCTAAAGCCGGCGGGACGCTGAGGCGCGACAAGTTTGCTTCCGGGTACGTCGCCGGGACAGTGGTTACCGTAACCGCTACGACCGATACGAATTATGTGTTCACAGGCTGGACGTGGTCTGGGGCGAATCTGTCGGATGTGGATACGTCGGGGCTTGTTGCCACCGTTACCATAGGCGCCGACTCGGCGCTGTCGCTGACCGCCAACTTCCGTCAGGAGAAGACGATTTTGGGGGGCGACATTGTTGATTCAAGGGATCAGGGTCGATCATACGGCACCGTAATCATCGGCGGCTATAGGTGGACGGCGGCGAACCTTAATTACGAAACGCCGGAGGGCGAGGGCGATAGTTGGTGTTATGATAACGCCGATTCCAATTGTGTGAAATACGGCAGGCTGTATGATTGGGATGCCGCTGTGGCAGCTTGCCCGAGCGGCTGGAGTTTGCCGGACAGCGCCGCTTGGGAGCATTTGGTTCGAACGGCGGGCGGTAATTATTATGTGATGGATGCGCTTCAATCAAACGGAGGCTGGGGTGCCGCTGGCCGTGCTGGCGGCCATGACGATTACGGGTTTACGGCGTTGCCGGGCGGCAAGCGTTCAGCCGAAGGCAGCTTCGACCAAATCAAGTTTGAGGCCTATTGGTGGAGCGCGACGGAGGTCGGCAGCGGCAACGCTCGCAATCGGTACATAATCTACAACAACGAGGACGATAGCATGGGAAATGCCAAGACGATTGCCAGCAAGGCGGACGGCTATTCCGTCCGCTGCATCCAAGACGTAACCGTCGCCCCGTAATACCGCGTTCTGCGGTCGGCGGTGCAGTATTTGTTTTGCAGTTAAGGGCGGGCATGTGTGCCCGCCCTTTTTTTGCATCCCCGCCCGCTTACTTCGGGTATCCCAC
>JAIRUL010000249.1 GCA_031254445.1 Chitinispirillales bacterium | reverse complement strand
TCCATCGCGTACCTATGCACAAGCGGGTCGAGCGTGTAGAACGCCACGATGCTCTCGGCGCCGAGGCACAGCGCGGCGCTCAAAAGCACGGAGAACGCCGCCGAGAGGACGATGCTCCCCATTGCCACGCGCCCTGCGGCGGCGGCATTGTGCGCGCCGAGGTTCTGCGAGATCAGGATGCTCGCGCCGGAGGCCACCATCAGGTAGAGCAGGTTTATGAAGAAGACGAACTGCGTAATAAGCCCCGTGGCCGCGACAGCCTCTTCGGAGTAGTAGCGCAGCATTATCACGTCGGCGCTGGTGATGGCCACGCGGATAACGTTCTCTATTAGGAGCGGCCAGGCTAAGTGGAGGAGCGAGAGTTGGGTGCGGTCGATACCGGGGGGCCGGGGCTCGGCGTCGGCGATTATGGGTATGTGGGTGTCGGGCTCTATGCCGATAGTGCTCGGGTCGGTGAGGATGGGGACGGGGCGTGGCTCTTCGTGTTGCATGGATTTTGATTTTATTTCATTGTGTTTAGCGACAACAAACCGCATACAATATAATTAAAAATCAAGGCCGGAATCAAATTTTTTTACAGTATTGATGCAAGCTCTATCATAAATTATATTTACATAATACGCCACAATGAGGAGCGGATGATGGCCGACTGGGGCAGCGATACCGACAATACCGAAGAGGCCTACGACGAGACAAGGGAGCTCGACGCAAACGCCCTCGCCCTCGCTATGAGCGCCGCGCCCGAAGGCGGTATCGATGCATCCGGCCAAATACATAGCGATGACGGCATTGATACATCCCCCGCCGGCAATGGCATTGATACGTCAGCCCACGCGCTAAAGGACGGCATCGATGTGTCCAGCCCTATTGACGTTGATGAAGAAGACCCCGATGTTGTGTTTGCCGACGTTATGGCGCTTGTGGAGGAACGCAAGTGGATTGATTTGCGCCGAGAGCTTTCTTCTTGGCCGCCGCCGGAGGTCGCGGACTTCATCAACCGCATTTCGGGGGCGCAGCGGGTGCTCGTCGTCCGGTTCCTGCCGCGGCACTTCGCGGCGGATGTCTTTTCCGAGCTGTCGGCGGCTATCCAAGACGAGCTCCTAACCGACCTGACAAACACCGAGATACGCAACCTCCTCGCCGATTTAGACCCCGACGACCGCACCGCGCTCATGGACGAGATGCCGGCCTCCATGACGCGCAAGCTCCTAAACCTCCTCAGCCCGCAAGACCTCAAGCTCACGCGCGAGCTTTTAGGCTACCCCGAAGACAGCGTGGGCAGAATAATGACCCCCAACATCGTCTTTGTCAAGGAGCGGTGGACGGTGCGGCAGGCGCTCGAGCACATCCGCACTTTCGGGCGCGACAGCGAGACCATAAACGTAGTCTACATCACCGACTCCGCCGGAAGGCTCATAGACGACATGCCGTTAAGCAAGCTCATCATGCTAGACCCCGACGTGGAGATTCAGGAGGTCATGGACTACAACTTCATCGCCATATCCGCCACCGAGAGCCAAAAGAAAGCGGTGGAGATGATCAAAAAGTACAACTACTTCGCGCTGCCGGTAGTCGACAGCGCCGGCATAATACTCGGCATAGTAACGGTAGACGACCTAATGGACATAGCCGAGACCCACGCGACCGAAGACTTCCACCGCATCGGCGCCGTCAGTGTTTTGTCGGAGGACGGGGCCATAGACGACCTGAAAGGGGCGCCGGTTACCCTCCTTTACAGAAGGAGGATAGTGTGGCTTGTCCTCTTAGTCTTCATGAGCGTCTTCTCCGGCGCCGCGCTCTCGTTCTTCGAGGCTACGATTCAGGCCAAAGTAGCGCTCGTCTTCTTTTTGACCCTCCTTATAGGCAGCGGCGGCAACGCCGGCTCGCAGTCCGCGACGCTGATGGTCCGCGCGCTCGCGACGGGGGACGTAAAAATGAAAGACTGGGGGAAAATGCTGCTAAAAGAGATGACGGTCGCCGCCTCCCTAGCAGCCGTAATGGCCGCCGCCGTGGCGCTCCTCGGCATAGCCAGAGACGGGATAAAACTAGCCGCAGTGGTCTCGCTCTCTATGTTTATGATAGTGATAACCGGCAGCCTTATAGGGATGTCGCTGCCGTTTGTCTTAAGCATGTTCAAAAAAGACCCGGCGATGGCGAGTTCGCCCTTAGTCGCAAGCATCGCGGACATTGTGGGGGTGGTGATCTATTTTTCGATTGCCACGGCGATGTTTAGGTGATAATCTCCTTTGCAAAATCACCTTTCCCAATCACAGCCCCTTAACCCTCCCCACCATACTCTTCCACTCCCACACGTACTCCGCCGCGCGCTTCACGAAATCTTCAACCGCGTACCCGAACTTTTCCTCCAGCACCTTGAACGGCGCGGACGCCCCGAACCTCTCTAAACCTATTGCCTTGCCGAGCGGGCCGACAATCTCGGCGAAGTTCGCCGGCAGCCCGGCGGTGAACGCCAATGTTGGGACGCCGAAGGGGAGCAGCTTCTCGCGGTAGCCGATGGGCTGATCCTTAAATAGGCCCTCCGACACAGCGTTGACGACGCGCACATCCATGCCGCGATCCCTCTTGAGCATAGCCGCCGCTTCTACGCAGACTATCACCTCCGCGCCGTTCGATACCAATACCAAATCGGGTTTATCGCAATCGACAACGGCGTACGCCCCAAACTTTGCCTCCATCGCGTCGGCGAAGCGCGACGGCGAACCGGGCTTTGCCGGGACGTCAACCATCACCTGCCTGCTTAATAGCAGCGCGGTGGGGCCTCCGAAATTCTCAAGCGCCAGCTTCCACGCGGCGGTCGTCTCCGCGGCGTCTGCGGGGCGCAGCACTAGCATGCTCCTCTTGCCGTGCAAGTTGGCCATTTTTTCTAGGAGCCTGACCTGCGCCTCATGCTCTATCGGCTGGTGGGTCGGGCCGTCCTCGCCTACCCTGAAGTTGTCGTGCGACCAGACGTATTTCACCGGCAGCTCCATGAGCGCGGCCATGCGCATCGCGGGCTTCATGTAGTCGGAGAAGGCGAAGAACGTCCCGCAGACGGCCAGCACCCCGCCGTGCGAGGCGACGCCGTTCATCACGGCGGCCATCGTGAGCTCCGCGACGCCGGCCTGCAGGAACCCGCCGGAGAAGTCGCCTTTTTTGAATATTTTGGATGATTTGAGGAAGCCGTCCGTCTTGTCGCTGTTCGACAAATCTGCGGATGAGACTATCATGTTGCCGATTTTGCCCGAGAACTCGCTTAGGATCGCCCCCGACGCCGCGCGGCTCGGGATGTTCGGCTTTTGCGCTATCGACTCCCAATCGATGCGCGGGAGCTCGTAGTTCATGAACGACTTAAATTTTTGGGCGAGTTCGGGATGGGCCTTCTCCCACTCCGCCTGCTCCGCCTTCTTCGCGCGGGCGTGCGCGCGCTTCTTGTCCAGCACGGCGCGGTAGTAATCGGCGACATCGGGGAAAATCGCAAAGGGATCGGAGGGGTCGCCGCCCAGATTTTTTATGGTCTCCTCCGCCGACGCCCCGGCGTCCGAGAGCGGCTGGCCGTGGGTCGAGACTTTCCTCTCAAACGACGACCCGTCCTTGGCGCGCGCCCCCTTGCCCATCACCGTCTTGCCTATTATTAATGTAGGGCGCTCCTTTTCGCTAACCGCCGCCGAGAGCGCCTTGCGTATCTCGCCCTGGTCGTTGCCGTCGATGGTGACGACGTTCCACCCCCACGCCCTGTACTTCGCCCCGGTGTCTTCGCTCGTAACCTCGTCGGTCGAGCTTGAGAGCTGTATGTCGTTGGAATCGAAGAACATCACAAAGTTGCTGAGCCCAAGGTGCCCGGCCAGCCGCCCCACGCCCTGCGATATCTCCTCCTGTATGCCGCCGTCGGAGATGTAGGTGTAGGTCTTGTGCGCCATCCACTCGCCGAAGCGCGCCGCGAGGAACCGCTCGGCGATCGCCGCGCCGAGGCCCATCGCGTGGCCCTGGCCTAGGGGCCCCGAAGTGTTGTCCACCATCCGCGCCGCGTCCATCTCGGGGTGCCCGGGGGTCGCGCTTTGCCACTGCCGGAAGCCTTTTATGTCGTCCATGGCAAAAAGCCCGCACAGCGCGAGCTGCCCGTAGAGCATGGGCGACATGTGGCCCGGGTCTAGGTAAAACCTGTCGCGGTTGGCCCAAGCGGGGTCGTCGGGATCCCAGTTCAGGAACTCCGAGTAGAGCACATTGATAAAATCCGCCCCGCCCATAGCCCCCCCCGGATGCCCGGAGCGGGCGCGCTCGACCATAGCCGCCGTCAGGACGCGGATGTTGTCCGCAGCGCGGTCGATCAGCCTTTTTTCCTTATCCCTATTGTCGCCGTCAAAAGCCATAAAATCCTCATGCGCTCCTTAAATGCGTGTGCGGGGTGTTATTAAAAGGATAAAAAATATAATTTATGGGCGGGGGGGAAATCAAGGTGGGAGGTGTATTTCTTTACTGTATTGCTTTTTCCCACCGAATCATACTACAATAAATATAGGGGGAATGCCGGCCAAATAAAAAATTTTCCGGCAGGCCCCCTTGCGCCATATGTATATTTATTGTAGACGGCAGTTTTTCAAAAAAACGCCTATTCTATGCAATATGTGGGCATTTATCGGCGGAAATTGCAGGGGGCGGTGCGCATTATGGAAGATGTCAAACGCAAAACCATCTTTATGGTCGACGACAACCTCACCAACCTGACGGTTGGCAAGAATGCGCTATTGGGAAAATACAAGGTATTTACCATCCCCTCCGGCAAAAAGCTCTTCGAGATGCTCGACCGCGCGGCGCCGGACATGATACTTTTAGACATTGAGATGCCGGACATGAACGGGTACGAAATCATCCGGCGGCTGAAAGAGGACGCGGCCACGGCCGACATCCCGGTGGTCTTCCTGACCGCCCGCAGCGACAGCGGGTCGGAGCTGGAGGGGCTGTCGCTCGGGGCGATAGACTACATCTCTAAGCCCTTTTCGCCGCCGCTTCTGCTCAAGCGGATAGAGGTGCACATGCTCGTCGAGGAGCAGAAGCACGAGCTTGAGAACTACAACCACAACTTGCAGTACATGGTCGAGGAGAAGACGAAGACCGTCTTAGACCTGCAAAACGCCATCCTGCGGACGGTGGCGGAGCTCGTGGAGTGCCGCGACGACACCACGGGGGGGCACATTGAGCGGACGCAGAACTACCTGCGGATATTGGTCGACGCGCTGGCGCAGGACGAGATGTACAAGGAGGAGGTGTCGACTTGGAACATCGACTTCCTCCTGCAGTCTTCGCAGCTGCACGACGTGGGGAAGATCGCCATAAAGGACAGCATACTCCAGAAGCCGGCAAAGCTGACGCCGGAGGAGTTCGACGAGATGAAGACGCACACGTCGTTCGGGATAACGGTCATAGAGAAGATACAGGAGAACACATCGGAGGCTACGTTCCTCGAATACGCGAAAATTTTTGCGGGCACCCACCACGAAAAGTGGGACGGGTCGGGGTATCCGGCGGGGCTCAAGGGGAACGAGATACCGCTTCAGGGGCGGATTATGGCCATCGCCGACGTGTACGACGCGCTAATTTCGGAGCGGCCCTACAAGAAGCCGTTCTCGCACGAGGAGGCGGTGAAGATAATAACCAACGGCAGCGGGTCGCACTTCGACCCGAGCTTAGTCAAGATATTTCTGGCTCACGAGCAGGATTTCAAGAACATCGCGGTGAATATGGCGAGCGGGGGAAAGCGTGGCAGCTAAATGATCAAATCTTACACGGTGTCGGTCACAGAGGTCGACGACGGCGAAGAGGCGGTCAGGCTGGCAACCGGGAAGATCGCCTCGCTGCCTCTGCTAAAAAACACTGTCGGCCTCGTCACGGCGCACCCTGAGTTTGTGGCTTCGGGGGTGGCTGGCGTCGTTGCCAAGGCGCTGCCGTTCCCTACTGTGGGCATGACCTCCATCTCGCACTGCGCGGGCGGGGCGGCGGAGACCTATATGCTTTCCGTCTTAATTCTAACAAGCGAGGATTGCGAGTTCGCGCACGCCGTGAGCGGCGCTATACCGGAGGAGAGCGCCCCGGAGGCGGCGGCGCGCAAGTGCTGCGAAGAGGCGCTCAAGTGCTACGAGGAAGCGCGCGGGCGGCTTAACGGCGAGCCTAAGCTCGCAATCATTTACGCGCCCTATCACCACGACCCCCACTACTACGAGTACATCGCCGCCATTTCCAAGGTGAACGAGAGGCTGCCCCTCTTCGGGGGGGTGTGCAACGACGATAGGCAGAGCCTCCTGCCGCGAACCAACGCGCGCGTCTTCCACTGCGGCGAGGAGCACGAAGACCGGCTCGCGCTGCTGCTCGTATCGGGCGACGTCTCCCCGAAGTTCTACGTAGACTCGGTAACGGACGAGGCGATGATAATGCCGCGCGTGGGCGTGATCACAAAAACCGCCGGCAACAAGCTCCTGCAGGTGAACAACGTAAACGCCGCGAGCTTCTTTAGGAGCATAGGGTTCCTCGCCGCCGACGGCCCGAGCGCGACCCACGAGGGGCTGCTGTCCAGCCTCTTCGTGCTGCACATAGACAACGGCGACGGCACTAGCGGCACAAGCATCACGCACATCCCGATTCAGGTAGACGACGACGGCATAAGGTGCGGCGGCGGGCTCGTCGAGGGGGCGGGCATCTCGGTGGCGTTCAACACGAAAGAGAGCGTGATAGAGACGGCGCGGCGGACGATCGCCAAGATAAAAAAGGAGAACGCCGGCGGGACGGCCATCATACACACCTGCCTCGGCAGGCGCTACGGCCTCTTAGGCGAGCCCATGGCGGAGCTCTCTCTAATAAACGACAGCCTAAAGGAAGGCTTCAACTACGCCGCCGCCTACGCGACAGGAGAGATATGCCCAACGGGTGTACGGGAGGGGAGGGCGTTTAATCAGGATCATAGCCAGACTATTGTGGCGTGCGTGTTTTGAAATGCAAAGCGTAATAACTCATAACCCAAAGGACCCACCCGTGTCCGACGATATCAGCGCGCTGCACAGCGAGGTGGCGGCGCTTCGTAAAGAGAATCGGGCGCTTAGCCGCAAGCTCAAGGAGACAAATTACCTTGTCTCCTCTTACGAGCAGTACGCGGTATTTCAGAAGAGCATATACGAATCTATAAAGAAGCAAAAAAGCGAGCAGGACGCCTACATACGGCTTATATTCAACAAAACGCCGGATGTGATTTTGGTGCTCGACCAGAACCTGATGTACATCCTCGGGACGACAAACTCTATGCGGGCGATAGGGATAAACACGGGCGCTCTGACGGGGCAAAGCGTCTCGGCCATATTCCTGCAGATAATGCCGCAGGAGTGGGTGGGAGCGCTCTCGGCGGCGCTGAGGGAATCGCTTAGCACGGGCGCAAACAAGAACGTAAGCAGGCGGCTCGTCACGACGCAGGGGCGGCCATACTTTTTTGACATAAACATCATCCCCATAAAGGACAGCGCGGCGGGCAGCGCGACCGGCGTCATTTTGGCGATGCACGACGAGACCGAGCTGCACGAGGCGGTGGGCGCGGCGGAGAAGTCCAACCGCGCCAAGACGAACTTCTTAGCCAAGATAAGCCACGAAATACGCACGCCGATGAACGC
>JAIRUL010000175.1 GCA_031254445.1 Chitinispirillales bacterium | reverse complement strand
TGAAGCCGTAGGCTTCGTCTGAAAAAGATTTAAAAGATTTAAAAGATTTTGACTTTAAAACCCTTAAAACCCTATCTAGTAGTCCTCATAGACAAAAGCAACCCTACGATGCTAAACGTAGAGCTCATGCTGCACCCTAAGAGCGCGGTCGTCCTGATTATGCTTATATATACGCCGCCCTCCGCCGTCAGGAACGTCCCTACGAAGATCCCGCCTAAAAGGAGCGACAGGAGGAAGCCTAAGTAGGGCGCGTTGGGGCTGATTTTCTTCTTGTAGAACGCCGATATTAAGAATGAGACGACGTTTAGCCCCATGCAGCATATTACGTACCCCAATATCAGCAATTCGTCCGCGGTTGTCGGCAGTTCCATCCGCCCTCACTTCTTCCCGAACGCGTTCATGAACGCGTCTTGGGGCTTGGAATGGGTGATGCCGCTCATTATGCCCTCCCTGCCGCTGAACTTCGACGAGACCTCGATGCCGCCCGAGGTCACTCTGAAGCAGCGGATGTCTTTCTGGTGGTCGCTGCCGCGCATCTTCAAAAAGCATAGCGCTTTCTCGACGGCGCTGTCTATCTCCACGTACCTTAGGAGCACGTAGGTGTCTACTATGAAAGGGATCTTGCTCGTAATCTGCGACAGGCTCCCCAGGAGGCTGTCGTTTTCGCGCAAGAGGATGCTCGTGACGCCCTCGCGTTTGAGCGCGTTTATGAAGCGCCGCTCTAGGTCGCGCCGCTCGTGGGGGTTCTGCGTCAGCGGCTCGAAGTGGGTCATGGAGTCGACCACCACCCTCTTTACGCCGAGCTCCTCTACCATCGCCACGAACTCCCCGTCGGGCTTGTCGAACTCGGCGAGCGCGGTGGCTGGGTCGGAGAAGATAACCTTGAGGTTGCCCTCCTCCTCAAGTCTTTTAAGGTCCCACCCGAAGCGCATGGCGTCGTGGTAGTACTGCTGCGGGAACTCCTCGAAAGTGAGGATGAGCCCGGGTTCGTTGTACATCGTGATGCCGTTGTATATGAACTGCATGCCGAGCGTGGTCTTGCCGGTGCCCGGCGCCCCCTCCAGGAGGTTGGCCGAGTTTTCAAGCAGCCCGCCGCAGATCATGCTGTCCAGCGATTTTATGCCGAAAGCGACGCGGTGTTCGTCCATAAGTTTTTCCATAGCTTTTCCCTATTCACGAAAACAGATACTCGATAACCGCTTTCTGCACGTGCAGCCTGTTCTCCGCTTCGTCGTAGGCCACGCACGCGCTTGAGTCCAAGACTTCGCCGGTTATCTCCTCGCCCCTGTGCGCCGGCAGGCAGTGGGAGACCAGCACCCCCGCCGGCGCCCGCTTCAGGAGTTCCGCGTTTACCTGATAGGCGGCGAAGTCCTTTTTGCGCTTCTCGGCCTCCGCCTCCTGGCCCATGCTCGCCCACACGGCGGTGGATATGACGTCGGCGTTTTTCACGGCCTCGGAAACGTCGCTTGTGATGGACGTCGACCCGCCGGAGGAGAGGCATATGCCCCTGCACCGCTCCACGGCCTCCGCGCGCGGCTCGTAACCCTTGGGGCCGGCCGCGGTGAAGTTGTAGCCGAGCTTGGCGCTCAGGGCCATTATCGAGCAGCACACGTTGTTGCCGTCGCCCACGAAAGCCACGTTGAGCTTCTGGCCCGCCGGGCGCGCCTCCCGCATGGTGAGGCCGAAAGCCAGCGCTTGGCACGGGTGGGCGCGGTCGGTCAGGGCGTTTATAACCGGGATGCCGCAGGAGGCGGCTAAACTCGTGAGCGTGCCGTGGGCGTATGTCCGCGCGATGATGACGTGCACTATCCGCTCTAGGTTGCGCGCCACGTCCTCCACGCTCTCGCGCTTGCCCATCCCCACCGACTCCGAGGCGAGGTTTACCGAGTAGCCGCCCAGTTCGTGGATAGCGGTCTCGAAAGTGACGCGCGTGCGCAGCGACGGCTTCTCGAAGATGAGCACGCCGGTCTTGCCCTCCAAGACTTTCTTCTCGGAGGCGCCCCTGTCCGCTTTGCGCTTGGCGGCGAGGGCGAGTATCTCGCCGATTTCCCCGGCGGTGTACTCGAACAGTGTTAAAAGGTCTTTTTTTCTCATAATCCGTAAATATGATTAGGTACGCCCACGTACTATGTATAGACGGAGCCGGTTGGCGCGGCCGCCCGCCGCTTTGCCCGGGCCAACGGCTAGCGCCGGCCCCGCATTATGATAAAATAATAGAGTGGAGGGCGCGGCGCAAACAAAACGGCTATAAAAATAAATATTAATTTTTTTCTGCGAGAACAGAATTTACGGTGTATATTGTAGAATAACAACACAAAAACTTTACAAGCCCGGTTTGTTGGGGGGGAGGATACTATGGAGATCACAGAGGTAAGAATTTCGCTGCGCAACGAGGAGAAGCTAAAAGCGTTTGCCAGCATTACGCTTGATAGCTGCCTTGTTGTTAGGGGGCTCAGGGTAATCAACGGTTCCAACGGGTATTTTGTCTCCATGCCAAGCAAGCGGAGGCGCAACGGCATGTACCAAGATATCTTTCACCCGATTAACAATGAAACAAGGAAGCTCATCGAAGACAAGGTGCTCGACGCGTTTGAGGTCGAGCTTAGCCGGTCGGAGAACTTGGAGCAGTACGAGGCCACCGGCCAGGAAGACACGTTCCTAGACGAGTAGCCTGCGGCAGCGCCCAAAAAGGGGGCCGCGGCGTTTTTTTGCGCCCGGTTCCCTTTGTTTTTTTCAGATAATAAAAATTACCCTTGACATCCGCCGCCCCCCATATTATTTTATGATACTTAATCAATCCAAAACGATACGGGGAGCGAAA
>JAIRUL010000141.1 GCA_031254445.1 Chitinispirillales bacterium | reverse complement strand
CCGCGAGGAAATAGAGCGGGTTTTGGACGCGACCGCCCAGAAATACGGCGTCTTTACGCGGTGGGAGCGCCGGCAGCACAAGACGAAGCCTTGGCTGCCGCTCTCTAGCTATTATCTATATTACAACAGTGTGATTACCGACGCGCCGGACGTCAACATCATGCTCGATGTGCAGATGAGGCGCAGCCCGTACAAGACAGGGCTTAAAAACGTCTCTTGCGGCGAATTGTACAAGTCGGATGCAAAAGCCGAGCTCCCGCTCCCCTCCTCCATCATCTCGGACAAGCTTTTAACCCTCGGCCCCGCGACCCTCGGCATCCCCATCGGGCGCGGCAAGGAGGCGCAGCGGCTCAAGCACGTCTACGACGTCTCGCGGCTCTCGGCGGCGCTGCCGTGCATCGCCGATATGCGGGAAAGCTTCCATCAATGCCTCAAGCAGGAGAACGACCTGCAGGGGACGGACCACTCCGTGGCGGAGATTGCGAAAGACACGCTCAACTTTTTGTGGACGACCGCGGCGCACGACGCCATGCCGGAGTCGTCGGATATTCCTGCGCTCGCCGAAAACATCAAGGGGTTGGCGCCGTTTGCCGGGCACCTCTTTGAATCGGGGTACGGGTGGCAAAACCTGCGCAGGGACATGGCGCGGGCGGCGGTCTGCATGAGCGCGGTGGGGAACGAGAAGATTAGCGGCAAGGCGTTCCATGACGCGCTGTCTGCCACCGACGCCCCGGCGGGGTTCAAGGGAACGCTTGGGATCGGGGATGGATACGCAGCGTACCTTTGGGAGGAGGCTAGTGGTTGGGGACGGAAATAAAGTCAAATCTTTTAAATCTTTTAAATCTTTTAAATCTTTTTCAGACGAAGCCTACGGCTTCATAACGTGTGGCGGCTAAAGCCGCCACACAAAGTCAACGACAACGTCAAAGGCGGCAGGGTACCGGGTTTTGATTTTGACTTTGATTTTGACTTTGTGTGGCGGCTCTGCGCCACACGTTATGAAGCCGTAGGCTTCGTCTGAAAAAGATTTTAAAGAATTTAATTTTATAGGCTTCGTCTGAAGAAGATTTTTAAAAGAATTTGACTTTAAAAGATTAAAAGATAAAATAACATGTCTGCCACCTGCAATCTCTGCAACTCCGATCAGTTGACTTTCATCGGGCAGGATAACCGCAACCGCCGCACGTTTTACCTATGCGGGGAGTGCGAACTTGTCTCCGTCCCCAAAGTGCATTGGGTGAACCTTAAAGACGAAAAGCTACGGTACGATTTGCATGATAACAGCGAATCCAATGACGGCTACGTCGGATTTTTATCTGAAATCGCCGACGCAGTGGCGGCCGCCGCCGATTCTGCCTTCCCGAACCGCCCGCCTGCCTCTCCGCCCCTCTCTAAATCTGCGCCGATCATAAAGCTCCTCGATTTCGGCTGCGGAAAAAACGCCGTGCTCGGCCACGTGCTTGATAAGACGGGGATGGCGGCGGGGCTGGGAATCGACTACTGCGGCTACGACCCGTTTTATGATCATTTGCCGCTGCCCGGCGCCGGAAAGTTCGACATAATTGTCGCCTGCGAGGTTATGGAGCACGTCAGAGACATTAGGGGCGAATTGGAACTGATGAACAGCCTGCTGCGGGGCGGCGGGACGATAATCTTGCGGACGCTGCCCTACGGCCGCCCGTCGGCGTTTCCGGGATGGTTCTACGCGTCGGACCCTACGCACATAAATTTCTTCAACAAAACATCGTTAGAGAGGGCGGCGGCGGCCATTAGCAAGCGGGTTGTGGCTACGGATGGGGAACGGGAAGACATTTTTTCCCTGCGGTGAAAACCCTTTTTTTCTTTTATTTTTTAGCCTTTATCTTAAACCCAGCCGCCTCGCCAAACCCGATTTTCATCCCTAAGAGAAACAGCAGCCCCGTCCCGATTATCGTCACGAACTGCACGGCGTGGTACACGACAATCACGGCCCTCGCCCGCCCGGGCTCCATGCCTATTATCGTCATTCCTTGCAAAAGCACCGCGTGCAGCGTCCCCACGCTCCCGGGGGCGAGCGGGATGGCGGTGCCGAACGCCGCGAAAGCCTCGGCGAATAGGCCGTCCAAGAACCCGAACGAGGCCACGTCGGCAAACAATATTATGAACATGGAGGCGTAGCAGAACGCCACGGCGTAGGTGAGCGCGGCCACGGCGGCCACTTTGCGGGGCGACGACGTCCACTCTAAGTTCGACTCTATCTCCGCGCCGGCTTTCCGCGCGGCCTTTTGGATTATCGCGGGCATATACTTTCCGACGCGCGCCGCCACGCCCATGAAGATCCGGGGCGTAAGGGCGTAGAGCGAGAACATGCCGACGAGCGCTGTGAACGCCGCGACCACAAGCCACATCGCCACGTTCACGAACGGGCTTGCCTCTTGCAGGTTTGCCAAAATCTCCCGCGACAAAGAGACCGAAACGATGAGAAACGAGAGGTATGCGACGATGTCGAGCGCGTGTTCTAGGAGGAGCGACCCGATGCAGACGGCGATGGGAAAGCCGTTGCGCTTCCAGAGGAGGGCGACCCGCGCCGCCTCGCCGATGCGTATGGGCAGGATGTTGTTCATCATGTACGAGACGGCGGTTACGGCGAAGAGCCCGCGCTTGTTCGGCGCGGGGCGGAGTTCGAGCGCGTCTAAGAGCGGCGACGAGATTATCGGCGCGGGCAGGGCGTCCGGCAAAAGTATGCGCAAGCGCAGCGCCCGCAGCCACAAAGCAAAGAGCGTAAGCCCCGCGCAGGCGAGGACGCCGCTTACGCTCGTGCGGGAAATCTCGTTTGCAAGCGTCCGGTACACCGCCTCGTCGCCGCTATCCGACTCGCGGAAAAAGATGTACAGCCCAAGCGCCGCGAGGGCGAAAGCGGCGGCGTATTTTAGGAGTTTTAGGAAAATTGTCTTCTCACCCCATCCTATTAAAAACAAGCCCCGAGTACAGCTTCGGGAAGAAGTTCGTCGACTTTTGCGGCATCCTCTCGCCCCCTTTTACGGTGTCGTTTATCACGTTTATCGACATAGGGTTGATGAAGAAGCCGCCGTAGTAGTAGCCGCTCCCGCTCTCCGATAATTTCCTTGCGCCGGTTACGACGTCGTTTGCGTAGTGCACTATGTCGTGCAACACATGGCCGTCGAGCGGGAGCGACAGTATGCCGTTTATGATTATGCAGTTGATTTTCGAAACGTCTAAGCGCTTCCACTTGTCGGACTGCCCGGGCATCGCGCCGGAGAGGAGATCCGCGCCGCCGGCGTTTAAGCGCAGCCCGTAAATATTTTTAGACGCGCAGTCCCAAAAGACTATCTCCAGCGGCTTTTTCTCCGACAGCGCGGCGCCAACGCCCTCCGCCGACGCCTTGCCTAACGGCGCGAGATCGAAATACTTGGCGAGTTCGCTTGCCATGCTGTCAATCTGCCTGCCCTGATCCGTCTTCCTGACAAGGCGGTGAAACGGGCGGATGACGAGCCCTGGATCGGCCATAGACACTATGGTCATCATGACGCGGGAGAAAGCCTCGTCGCGCTGGTCTCTGTAGAAGCGGAGCGCCGTTTCGTAGCGGTGGTGGCCGTCGGCTATCAGTATGTTCCGCGGCTTCATGAGCTCCGCCGTATGCGAGATGAGCCCGGCATCGGCGCACCTATAGAGGGAGTGGACGACCCCGTTCTCGTCCGTAAACTCCCCCGCTGGCAGCGACGCCTCCATGACCGCGCGGATATGCGCGTAGAGCCTGCCGTTGTCGTCGGAGGCGATCCCGAAAATCTGGCCGGTGTTCGCGCGCGTAGCCTCCATAAGCTCGTACCGATCCTGCTTTGGGCCGGAGAGCGTGTACTCGTGCGGCAAAATGACGCGCTCGTCGAAGTCCGCGAGCTTGACAAGAGCGCAGACGCCTATGCGCTCGTGGTCTTGTATCTTCCCGTCGTTGCCGAGGGTGCAGAACTTCTGCCTATATATATAGAGAGAGTCTTCGCCGTCGCGGGCGATGACGCCGCTTTCTACCCAATCGCTGAAGAATTTAGCCGCCCGCGCGTGCCTATCCCTATTGGCGGCGTCCGACGCCTCGCGCCGGTTCTGGGTAATCCTGACGACATTGTGCGGATGCTTGCCGTAGAGGCTCTCTACCATAGCGTCGTCGATCATGTCGTAAGGCGGCGCGCACAGCGGCCCGATGCCCTCGGGCTTGTCAACCGCGAAGCGGTAGCCGCGGAAGGGTTTTATCTCTGCCATATTGTTTTATCCTTTCAACGGCCACTTTCAAACATTGCCCAACATATTTGTGTATAATACATTAATGCAACGGCATCCGCTTTATTTACGGCTATACCCGCCAAACAGCTCCTCTTGCGCCGCCCCCGCTATCCCCTTGCAAAAACTCCGCCTATGAATCCCGCACAGCCCGTGCCGCATAATCATCTCCCTATGCAGCTTCGTCCCGTACCCCTTGTGCTTCGCGAATTCGTACTGCGGGTACTCTAAGTGGTACCCCTCCATCATCCTATCCCGCGTGACCTTGGCGACGATTGACGCCGCCGCGATAGAGGCGCTCAACGCGTCGCCGCCGACAATCGTCTTTTGGCAATCGCGCGGAACGCCCGCGATGCACTGGTTCCCGTCGACAAGCAGCAAATCATACTTCCCTGCGATGCTGTCAATCGCGCGCCTCATAGCCCTAAACGTCGCCTGCAATATGTTGATCTCGTCTATCTCTTCCGGCTGCGACACCCCCACGCCGCAGGCTAAGGCCGCCTCGGTTATTCTGCCGTACAGCCCGCCCCGCCGCTTCGCCGTCAATTTCTTAGAATCGTCAACCCCGTCAATGGGTTCTTTCAGGTTCAAAACGACCGCAGCCGCGACCACCGGCCCGGCGAGCGGCCCGCGCCCCGCCTCGTCGACCCCTGCAACCCGCAAGGCGGCGCTTATGCCGGCATCGTATTCATATAGATCGCGCATAGCAACAAAAAAGGGGGCTCCCGCCCCCTATATTATGCGGTCGGTCGGACTCGAACCGACACAGGCGTACGCCCACTACCCCCTCAAAGTAGCGTGTCTACCAATTCCACCACGACCGCGGATGTCCATCTTTCAAAAACCTGCCGCTTCTATTCGCCCCTGCTTATAACCCTATTCCGGCGCATTGGCCTCGCCGCCCTCTATCGCGCCGCCGAAAACCGCCGCCGGATCCGCGCCGCCGTCCAACGCTTCGCCGCCGGAGCGCACCGCCGCGCCGGCGCCGCCGTCGTCCGCCATCGCGTCCACCGAGAACGCGGAGGCCGGCACCGGGGTGACGGCCTGCACCGCCTCGGCCCGCTTCTGCAAACCGGACTTGGCAGCACCGCCGCCCGGCTCGAAGAGCGTCATGAGGACGCAGAGCAATAAAAAGACCCCGCCGAAGATGTAGGTGCCCTTCGTGAGCGCGTCCGCCGTGCCCTGAGAACCGAGGAAGCTGTTGGCCCCGCTGAGGCCGCCGATGGCGCCGGAGATGCCGCCGCCCTTATCCGACTGGACAAGGATGAGCAGGCAGGTCAGGATGCAGATGATTAGAAACAGAAATAGCAGGATTCCGAAAAACATGTTTTTTACCTATCCTATCCTTTTCTTTATCTTTTTCTTTTTCTTTTTCTCTCAAATCAAAATCTTTTAAATCTTTTTCAGACGAAGCCTACGGCTTCATAACGTGTGGCGCAGAGCCGCCACACAAAGTCAAAGTCAACATCAACGTCAAAACCAT
>JAIRUL010000058.1 GCA_031254445.1 Chitinispirillales bacterium | reverse complement strand
AATATTCAGACGAAGCCTACGGCTTCATAACGTGTGGCGCAGAGCCGCCACACAAAGTCAAAATCAAAGGCTTTAAGAATTCTCTTTATCCATTAGTTTCCCTAATAGCACGCAGCACTCAAATTTCTCCAAATGCGTGTGCAGGAGGGAGATGTCTAATTCCTGCGCCAGCTTGGCTACCTTGTCGGGCAGCGGTTTGTTTTGGGCTATGACCACTCCGGAGGCGTCCACCATTGAGGCGGTGCGGATGGTCTGGTCGGACGACAGCGAGCTGACTATAAGCGGGGCGGGCTTCTCCATCATTAGGACGTCGCTCATGAGGTCGGAGACGATTACGCTCTCCACGCCGCACTCGTCGTGCGCCGAGGACTTGGTTATCACGCGGGCGCTCAGGGTATCCACAATGTCGCTGAATTTCATCGCTATCACCTCGAAGTGCGAAAATTTGTATGTGCCGATAGGGAATAATAATATATATTATGGCATTTTAAAAGCCAAAATCAAAAGATGAAAGTCAAAAAAATAAATTTCTATGGTTGGCGGGGCTTCCGCCCCGCGCGCGCCGGCCGGCGCCTATGGCCACGGCGAACGCCGGGCCATAGGCCCGATGGCGGGGACGGCGCCGGCATTTTCCCGCGCCGCGGCGGCTTGATTGCCAGGATTTTCAAAAAAAGAATTTGACTTTTATTTATACAATATACTATATTAAGATATTAGGCTGTATTGGGCTGCGCCGGAAACCGCGCCTATCGCCCGTCCAGCCCGATGCGCAGTTAAAACAACATAAAAAACACGCAATTAGGAGGCCCCGATGCCCCAGAGCATGCCGGTACTGACGGAGTTGACCCCCGAGCTTGACGCTTTCATCGCGGAGTGGAAGGACAAGCCGGGCAATCTCATTATGGTTTTGCACAAGGTCCAGCAGGTCTACAAGTTCATCCCCCGCGACGTGGCGCTCACCGTCTCCAAGAAGTTGGACGTGCCGCTCGCCAAGATTTACGGGGTGATGACGTTCTACCACTATTTCAAGCTAGAGAAGCCGGGCGACCACCAGATATCGGTGTGCATGGGGACCGCCTGCTACCTCAAGGGGGGCGACGACCTGCTCAAGGAGCTTGAGAGCGAGCTCGGCATAGGGGTCAACGCCACCACGCCGGACGGCAAATTTTCGATTCAAGCGGTGCGCTGCGTCGGTTGCTGCGGCCTAGCGCCGGTCATAACGATAGACGGCGAGGTGTACGGCAGCCTCAAGGTGGCTAGAATTCCGGAGATCCTTGAGAAGTATAAGTAAAAGGACTTTGACTTTGACCTTAAAATCAAATTCTTTTTCAGACGAAGCCTACGGCTTCATAACGTGTGGCGGCTAAAGCCGCCACACAAAGTCAAAGTCAAAGGCGGCGTGGTGGATGGTTTTGACGTTGACGTTGACTTTGTGTGGCGGCTCTGCGCCACACGTTATGAAGCCGTAGGCTTCGTCTGAAAAAGATTTTAAAAAGACTTTGACTTTTATAGGTTTCGTCTGAAAAAGATGTTGATTTTAAAAGACTTAAAATTAAAAATGCACCTAACTCTGTCCGACTATATAGTGGATTTGACGCAGAACTCCATCGAGGCGGGGAGCAGCGTGGTTATAGTCGACTTGATAGAACGAGCCGATGACGGCGACGGTACGGTGAAAGTTTACATATCCGACAACGGCGCCGGTATGGACGAAGTGGCGCTTGCGCGTGTGCGCGACCCGTTTTTTACGGGCGGCGGCAAGCACGAGAAGCGCAAAGTAGGCCTAGGCGTTGCTTTTTTAGCGCAGTTCATCGCCCAGTGCGGCGGGAAGTGGGACATCTCGTCGGAGAAGGGCGTGGGGACGTCGCTGTTTTTCGAGTACGACGGCAAAAACCCGGACGCGCCGCCTTTTGGGAACCTTGCCTCGGCTGTTGTGTGCTGCATGGGGCTTCCGGGCGAGTTCGAGCTGAAGTTCACGCGGGCGCGCGGGGATGAGTCGTACACGGTTACGCGGTCGGAGGCGGTGGAGGTTTTCGGCGATATAAACGACGCGGAGGCGCTCATAACTCTGCGCGAGTACATACGTGCATCGGAAAAAGAACTAACCGAAAAGGGGAGTCGATAATGGAAAAACTGACGTTGGCGGATCTTAAAAAGCTCCGTGATGACAAAAAGAAAGCAATCGCGAAGCGCGACACGGACGGCAAGACGACGCAGATAGTTGTCGGCATGGGCACGTGCGGCATCGCCGCCGGCGCCAAGGATGCGTTCGACGCTTTCTTGGACGAGATCGACGCGAAGAACCTATCCGATGTCGTGGTCACGCAGACCGGGTGCATGGGCTTGTGCCACGCCGAGCCCACGGCGGAGGTAATCGCGCCGGGCATGCCTGTCGTCGTCTACGGCAACGTGAAAGCGGACATCGCCAAACGGATCGTGAACGAGCACATTATCAAGCATGAGCTCATAAGCGACCACGTATTCGACAAACCCGCTGTAGACATCTTAAAGTGATCGGGGAGAGAGATGAAACTTAAAAACTACATACTGATTTGCGGCGGCACGGGGTGCGAATCCAGCAAGGCGGACGAGATTTACCGCAATATCCAAAAGGAGCTTGTGGGGCAGAAAGCCGACGGCGAGGCGCAGGTGATAAAGACCGGCTGCTTCGGCTTCTGCGAGAAGGGCCCCATCGTCAAGATTCTGCCGGACGAGAGCTTCTACGTGCACGTGAAGCCGGAGGACGCGAGGGAGCTTGTCGCGGAGCACATCGTCAAGGGGCGCCAGGTTAAGAGGCTGCTCTACAAAAAGGAGGAAAGCGAGGCGGCGCGGACGGCGCTCGACGACATCGACTTCTACAAGAAGCAGGTGCGCGTGGTGCTGCGCAACTGCGGATTCATCGATCCCGAGAACATCGGCGAGTACATAGCCCGCGACGGGTACGCGGCGCTCGAAAAGGTGCTCTTCGAGATGAAGCCCGAAGACGTCGTCGAGCAGCTAAAGATCGCCGGCATACGCGGCAGGGGCGGAGCGGGGTTCCCGACTTGGCGCAAGTGGATGTTCTCTAAGGATACTCCGGGCGAGCAGAAGTATATAGTATGCAACGCCGACGAGGGCGACCCGGGCGCGTACATGGACCGCAGCACGCTCGAGGGCGACCCGCACTCGGTGCTCGAGGCCATGGCGATAGCCGGCAAGACGATCGGCGCGAACCGCGGGTTCATATACATCCGCGCGGAGTACCCGCTTGCCATACACCGCCTCGAAGTCGCCATCAAGCAGGCGAAGGAGTTGGGGCTCCTAGGCGACGACATCCTCGGCAGCGGCTTTAGCTTCGATATCGAGATCAGGCTCGGCGCGGGCGCGTTCGTCTGCGGCGAGGAGACCGCGCTCCTTGCCTCCATCGAGGGCAAGCGCGGTATGCCCGTCCCGCGCCCGCCGTTCCCGGCGGTCAGGGGGCTGTGGGGCAAGCCCACCGTCATAAACAACGTGGAGACGTGGGCCAACATCCCGGTCATCATCACCAAAGGCGGCGCGTGGTTCGCTAAAATCGGGACGGAGGGCTCCAAAGGCACGAAGGTCTTCGCCCTCACCGGCAAAATAAAGAACTCCGGCCTAATAGAGGTGCCCATGGGCATCACGCTGCGCGAGATCATCTACGACATCGGCGGCGGCATCCCGAACGGCAAGAAGTTCAAGGCGGTGCAGACCGGCGGCCCGTCGGGCGGCGTCATCACAGCCGATTACCTAGACACGCCTATCGACTTCGACAATTTGGCCAAGCTCGGCTCCATCATGGGCTCCGGCGGCATGATCGTTATGGACGAAGACGACTGCATGGTCGACGTGACCAAGTTCTACCTTGAGTTCACGGTCGACGAGTCGTGCGGCAAGTGCGCACCCTGCCGCATCGGCGGGCGCCAGCTCTTCAACCATTTGGAGAAGATTACGAACGGCGAGGGCTCCGAGGAGGACATCCGCAAGATGCGCCTAATCGGGAAGGCGATGCAGCGGGCCTCCCTCTGCGCGCTTGGCCAAACCGCGCCGAACCCGGTGATCTCCACGCTCGCGTACTTCGAAGACGAGTACATGGCCCACATCCACGACCGCAGATGCCCAGCCGGCAAATGCAGCAAGATG
>JAIRUL010000264.1 GCA_031254445.1 Chitinispirillales bacterium | reverse complement strand
AGCGTTGAGCGCCGGAAAGCCTGCGAAAAAACTACATAAATTCGACCCTTTTCCGGCGTCCCAAACGTATATTAATTAAAAAGGAGGCTTTTTATGCCGCAGGCCAAAACCAAACAACCCATTCCTGCGTGGTGGGATGCCGAGTGGGAAGCGTGGGACAAATCCCTGCCAGTGGTTCACTATCCACCGGAAGTGATGGCGCGTTGGGACAAAGAAATCGAAATAACCGAAGCCCAAATCGCGACCGGCGAGATAAAACCGCAGACTGTTGATGAGCTCGCGGAGGAGTTAGGCATTAAGCGTGGCTAGCCATACCGTGCTTTTTTCCAAAACGTTCAAACAAGAACTCGTTAAGCTGTCGCCAATCGATCAAAACAGGGTATTAGACAAGATAGAGTTTTTAAAAAGCAGCCCGCACCATCCATCGCTCCGAACTAAGAAACTGTACGGAAAACCTATCCGATACGAGAGTAGCGTTAGCATGAGCATCCGGCTAATTTGGCGCTATCAAGAAAACAAAATCATCCTCATGCTCGATGTCGGCCATCACGATGTTCTCCGAAAATATTGAATCAATTCACAACTAAACCCCCCGCGCCCCGATGCCGATGTATGGTATAGCGCCCTTGTTTTGGTTTGTGGATGGGGAAATATTGCGCGGCACTTGAAAAGCAGGGCGGGGATATATAATATTGTATGTATCAGCTTCGACTTTGACTTTGACTTTGATTTTGTGTGGCGGCTCTGCGCCACACGTTATGAAGCCGTAGGCTTCGTCTGAAAAAGATTTAAAAGATTTTAAAGATTTTGATTTTAAAGGCTTCGTCTGAAAAAGATTTAAAAAAGAACAGAATAGGTGGCGACGGTGATCGGTAGGAGTGGCGGTACATGGGCGCTCGCGGGGGCGGCGATAATCACGGCGATGATTGTTGCGGCGCCCGCCTTTGCGCAAACGGCCGGCCCGAATAACGCCGCGGCGCCAAAAACCATCCCCGCCAATGCCGTTCCGGCTGATACGGCTGCGGCTAGCAAAGCCATTCCCGTTGACTCCATCGCCG
Source organism: Chitinispirillales bacterium (assembly GCA_031254445.1). GTDB lineage: Bacteria > Fibrobacterota > Chitinivibrionia > Chitinivibrionales > Chitinispirillaceae > GUT77. Next base: position 2,995 of record JAIRUL010000264.1, on the reverse strand, counting down.
TCGACACCGTCGCGCTCATAGCCCCGGCGGACACTGTCGCCGTGGATGCCGCCGCGCCTAAAATCATCCCCGTAAATAATGCCGCCCCCGCCGCCGACTCCGCCCGCGCGGCCCCCGCGTTCCCTGCCGCGCCGTTCGACCCTGCGGCCGCTGCGCCGGCAAGGCGCCCGCGCTCGCGCGAGGAGCTTGGGAGGATGAGCCGCGAGGAGCTCTTCCGCCTCGCATTCGGGCGCGACGCGCCGGACAGGCCGGCAAGCCTCATGATGCGCCTCTACGGCGAGGGGCGCCCTCTTGGGACGGTCGAGATATCTTACAACGAAAGCTTTTCTGCGTTCACTTTCGCCTCCGGGCCGTTTTCGCGGCTATTGGATCGCATGATTTTGCCCGATTACCGCGCGGCGGCGGGGGACTCGGTCGGGCATTTTAGCAGCGCGGTTTTGACGGCGGCGGGGTATTCGCTTGACGTAAACGATACGCGGTACGAGCTGCGCGTCCTCTTTCCGCCGGAGGCCAAGGTCTTGCAGAAGACGAACCTTAAGGGCGGTTTTCTGCGCGAGCCGCGCGGGGAGGAGATCGAGCCGGCGGCGGTTTCGTTTTTCACGAATTACCGCATAGACGAGCGGATCCGCTATATGGACTACAGCTACAGTTCGGGCTACAGCGGAATTTGGCGGTCGCCGGACACCCTCATCCGCGACCGCGTCACGGTCAACTTAGACGGCGCGCTCAATGTTTACGGCTGGGTTTTGGAGAGTGCGGGGTGGGTAAACGAGCCCTCCGACGGGGTGTGGCTAAATTGGGAGAACGCCCGCCGCAGCGACGCGCGCATTGTGCGCGACCTTTTGGGCATGCGCTCCAAGATTTCCCTTGGCGACATATCCATAGGCTCTTCGATAATATCGGGGCCGGCGATAGGCGGCGCCCGCTACGAACACAACGGATGGTTTTTCGGCAACAACCCCAACGACGACCAGAACAGCGTCACGTTTTTTATGGCGAAGCCGGGAGAGGTGGAGGTGTTCATAGACGGCATGTATAGGCGGCGCTTCCACCTCCCCGGCGGGCATCACCAGATAACGGGGTTCGGCGGCGAGGCGGGGCGCAATACCGTGCGGCTTGTGCTGCGCACGGCGGACGGGGCGACGGAGGAAATCCCCTTTGAGTACATACTTAGCAACCCGCGCAACATGATACGCGGCGATGTGCGCTATTCGCTTTCCGCAGGGTTCCGCCGCGACAACGCCCCGTCGCCCTTGTGCTTCACCTACAACCCGGAACAGCCGCTTGCGGGCGCGGAGCTTCACTACGGGCTCTCCTATTCGGTTAGCGTAGGGGTGGCGGCGCAGGCCTCGCAAAACGCGGGGCTTGCTGGCGCGCAAATTTTGTGGACGACCGGCAAAGCGAGCTTCCTAGACACGCGGGTTTTTGCAAGCGAAGCGGGGCCCGGCAACATCGGCGGGCGCGTCGACGCAAGCTACACCATCAACCTAAGGCGTCCCATTACGAGGGCGAACAGGCTCATAACGGGCGACGTGGAGCTGGAACCGCTGCCGGCGTTTTCATTGTCGCTTAGGGGCTACTGCCAGAGCGAGCGGTACAGCCAAAACGTCATAAACGTTCAGCGGAGCGTCTCCAACGCGCTTATGGGCGGCGCTTCCGGCGGCTTCGGCATACCGGCGCTTAGGGGGAGCGTCTCGCTAAACGGCGGCGCGAACGCGTATAGGGAAACGGAGGGCAGCCCAAGCGGCGACATTGCGTACAACTACGGGGTGCGGGTCGCCCAAAGCATAAAAAAATCGTATTTCGCCGTGAGCGCTGGGGAGAATGTGAGGCTGGGGGTGCGCACGCCGTATTTCTCTTTGAGCACTAACTACACTTTCGGCTCCGGCGTCTCGGTGCGGAACCACCGCTTCTCTACAGGCGCCACCGCCGGCATGAGCACAAGGCGTGTTTCCGCGATTGACAGCGCGGAGCAGTACGCGTACGATTGGCGCTACGGCGCGAACGCGGGGTGGGGGTGGTCGAACAGCGGCGCCGGTTCCGGCTCGCAGTCGTACTCTGCGAACGTGAGGGTGCTAAACGATCTCAACCCCTCGGTAAGCGCGTCTATGAAACACGTTTACAACCGCGCCGGGCTGAACGCGGGGTACGGCTACGGCAGCAGCGAGTACGCAGGCTACGGCCGGCGGGTTCACTCTTTGACCGCGCAGGCTGCCGGCTCGTTCATGTTTGCGGACGGGCTGTGGGCGTTCGGCCGCTCGATGGGCGGCTTCGGCGGCGGCGGCTTTGCCCTAGTAGGCGCTACTGGCGACTTGAAAGAGGCGGACGTGCACGTCAACCGCTCTAAGTACAGCGGGCGCGAGTTCAGCAAAAGCGGCTGGCTTGGCGCTGCTTACAGGAACGGCATAATGCCTTACTCGCCCGCGGAGCTGGCGCTGAGCCTGACGGACGTCCCTATGGGCGCGGTATTAGAGCAGAGCCGTTACCATTTTGTCAGCGGGTACAAGCGCGGCTACGCGCTGCGCATAGGCAGCATAGAGCAGGTAATAGCGCAGGTGCGTTTCGTGGATAAGGGCGGGACGCCCCTATCCTACCACTACCTGACCATAGAGCCCGCCGACGAAGAGGACGCCGCAGGCCCGCCCCGCGCCGCGTTCACAAACAGCGAAGGGGTTTTGCAGGCCGGGGGGCTGCAGCCGGGCATGGAGTATAAGATAAAGTTCAGGGCTTCGGCGAACGTGAAAGACGCGGTAATAGAGATCCCGATAGGGGCGGACGCGGTGTTTGAGCATCCGGACGTTGTAGTTGAAAGGGAAGAATAGCCTGAGACTTTAAAATCAAAATCTTTTAAATCTTTTTCAGACGAAGCCTACGGCTTCATAACGTGTGGCGGCTAAAGCCGCCACACAAAGTCAAAATCAAAATCAAAACACCGTACCCCCCCGCCTTTGACGTTGACTTTGCCTTTGTGTGGCCGCTTTAGCCGCCACACGTT
>JAIRUL010000137.1 GCA_031254445.1 Chitinispirillales bacterium | reverse complement strand
GGCAACCTACTGCCGGCGGAAGACACCGAGATATTGGGCGGCGCCGTCTTAAACATCGAGCGGACAAGGCGCGAGCACAGCCACCTCACGGTAGGCATGTGGGCCGCCGCCGCGATGGCGAGCGGCGGGCCGGCTTTGGCCGAGAGCTACAGCGACGAGCTATTGAAATTTTACAAGGGCGGGACGAACTACTGGGGCTACGCGGTAGACCCGCTCGGCGGCACGGAAGACACGGCGCATAACGAGATGTACTTCGACCAATTCTTGGCGTGGTTCGGCGCGTCGATGCTCGGCGGCGTCTTTACAAACGTCTGGGAAGACCTGAGGGACGGCATCCCCGAAGGCCCGCCGGAGTGGAGGAAGAGGCCGGAACTTAGCATACGGGACATCGACGCGAGCAATGAGCCCCTGCGCGTGACCGGCTCCTTTACGCGCGGCGTCCGCTGGACGGCGACGTTCAAGCACGATTCGACGGGGCGCTCCGTCTCTTACTCGGCAAGCTCCGACTCCGTCGACCTGATTTGGTACGGGCTCTCGGAGACGGGGGCGCATATGCCGCAGGGCTTCTATACGCTGACGGTTGACGCGCCGGGGCTAGATTCCCCCTACAGCGGCAAGCTGTGGCTCGGGAAGTCCTACGACCTCATGCGCGGCAACAGGCTGCTTGTAGACGACTTCGCCGACGGGGACGTTATACCGTACATCGGGAAAGAGTGGACGAGCTTTTTGGATTCGCACTTTGGCGTGCAGGGCGCGTCTACGGCTACGGTCGCCGTAAATAAGGAGAGCGGCGTCAATTGGCTGCATTGGAATTACGCATTAGACCAAGGCGGCCTCGGTTTTAACCCCTACGCCGGGTTAGATTGGAGCTGCAGAACGTCGGACGGCAGCCCGATTGACCTAACGGGCATTGACACGCTGATAATCCGCGCGAAAGTGCCTAGCGGAACGCTGGGCGTGTCGGTGCAGATTGTCTCCTCGGATTTCAGCTTTCCGGGCGATTATCAATACTTCTCCGATTCGATAAGTTTGACAACGGCGTCAAGGGAGTTTGTTTTGCCTATAGCCGCTTTCAAGCAGCGCGCGGACGGCAGCGGCAAGAGCTTCGCCACGACGCTGCAAACTGTAACTTCAATACGCTTTCAGGTGCAGGCCGCAAGCGGCACGACGGGCGCGATAATGGTTGAGAGCATGTACTTTGCCGGAGACGTCTCTAAGCTCTACGCCGCGCCGCCGCCCTACGTCGCCCCGCCCGGCGAAATCCCCCCCGACAAGGCATCGCACAGGGCCTATGCGAAGCCCAAGTATTCGATCAAGAGGAGCGCGGGGGCGGTGCGCATAGCGTTGCCGGGCAGCATGGCCGGCGCGAGCGCGGTGGTCGTCGACGCGCGGGGCAGGGTGGTCAGGCGGATGAGCGTGGCGCAAAACGGCAATTTGAACCTATCGACGAAGGGGCTGGCCAAGGGGATGTATTTTGCCGAAATCAAAAAGGCCGGGGCCGGGAGCCTGAGGCTGCCTATCGGGAATGTAAAGTAGGGGTTTGGGCGCGGCTATGGAGAGCAGACGGTGCCACATATTGGCCAGCGGGCGGGTTCAGGGCGTGGGGTACCGTTTTTTCGCCCGCGACTCCGCGCAGGCGCTGGGGCTTAGCGGCTGGGTTCGGAACACCCACGGCGGCGGGGTGGAGGTAGAGGTGGAGGGGGAGCCCGGCGCCATAGACAAGTTCATAGAGGGGCTTAGGCAGGGTCCGCCGCTCTCGCGGGTTTTGGATGTCGAGACCCAGGAAATGGCCGCCACGGGCGCGGGCGGGGAGTTTTTTATCAGGCGCTGAAAAAAAATTGTTTTTTTCCCTGCCGCGATATATATTAGAAAGATTATCTACGGATATGGGGGCGTCGGCAAGCGGTAAGCCACGTGGTTTTGGTCCATGTATACGGAGGTTCGAATCCTTCCGCCCCTGCCATTTTCGCGGTATGCGTTGTGTGTGGACTGGTTTTGACGTTAAAAATATTGATTTTAAATGCGAGGAGGCAGTACTTTGGAAATCGTTAAGCTACAGGCGCGCGATAGAACCGGGGCGGGCAAGTCCTACACCCGCAAGGCCCGCGCGCAGGGGTGGATACCCGCCGTGTACTACGGCCACGGCGTCGAGCCGCGCAAGATTGAGGTCTCCCACAGGGAGTTCGCCACGGTGGTGAGGGCGAAGAAGAACAAGCACATTATCGACCTCGGCCTCGGCGAGGGCACGGTCGCCGTCATCCGCGAGATACAGAACGATAAGCTGAGGGACGGCGTCTTCTACCACTTGGACTTCATGCACGTGGACATGAACGTGAAAGTGACCGTGGACGTGCCGCTCGAGTTCATCGGCGTGCCCATCGGCGTGAAAGACGACGGCGGCGTTTTGGGGCATCCGCACAAGACGGTGAAGATAGAGTGCCTGCCGGCGCTCATCCCCGAGAATCTGCCGATAGACGTCGCGGCGCTCAAGATAGGCGACGCCATCCACGTGCGCGACATTTCGATCCCGAACCTCACGCTCAAGTACGCGCCCGAAGAGGTGCTGGCCGTAGTGACGCACCCGACCCGCGAGGCGGCGGCGAGCACGGCGGCGGAAGAGGGCGAGGCGGCTGCGGCCCCGGCGGCTGCCGGCGCGGCGCCTGCTAAAGCGGCTGCCGCTCCGGCCAAGCCCGCGAAACCGTCTAAGTAAGAGGGCGGCGTTTTTTTGGGGCGCTTTGACTCGCTGCTCGACAGGCTCTTTGGAAAGCGCGGCGCGGGCGGCGCCGATGCCGTTAGCGGCATAAAGAAGTTTAAGCCGGAACTATTGATATTCGGGCTCGGCAACCCGGGCGGCAAGTACGGCGGCACCCGCCACAACGTGGGTTTCGACGTCGTCGACGAATTGTGCGCCGCGCAGGGCGGCGGCGTATCGGCGCCGAGGGAGTATTGCGAGGCCGATTGCAGGATGGCGGCGCTTGGGGCGGGCAAAAAGAATGTGTTGCTCGCGAAGCCGCTTACGTACATGAACCTCTCCGGCGACGCCGTGGGGCTGCTTCTGGGCAAGTATCAGCTGCCCGCTGATAGGTGCTTGGTCATCGTAGACGATTTCAACATCCCCCTAGGCAAGATACGCTTGCGCAAGGAGGGTTCGCCCGGAGGCCACAACGGGCTTAAGTCGGTCTCCGAGGAAATAGGCCAAGGCTATCCGAGGTTAAGGATAGGGATAGGCCCGCTTCCGTCAGGGATAAGCGTGATAGATTTTGTCTTGGGCCGGTTTGATGATGCGGAGAGAGAGAAAATAGGTTCAGCAATAAAAGCCGCAGCGGAAGCAGTAATGTTTTTGGTAGAGAACGGGGTTGAAGCGGCAATGAATAGATATAATTGACGTTGACTTTGACGTTGACGTTGACGTTGACGTTGACTTTAAAGTCAACGTCTTTTTAAAATCTTTTTCAGACGAAGCCTACGGCTTCATAACGTGTGGCGGCTAAAGCCGCCACACAAAGTCAACGTCAAAGTCAAAGGCGGCGGTGTGGATGGTTTTGATGTTGAT
>JAIRUL010000109.1 GCA_031254445.1 Chitinispirillales bacterium | reverse complement strand
GATTTAAAAGATTTTGATTTAAAGATTCTAATCTTTTAACGATGTTTGCCTAAAAATTAATATTGTACCCAAGCGTCACATAAACCGCGTTTATGCTATCGTCGGTTAAGCTGGAACCGGCGCGGACGCCTAGGAAGATTACTTTCCCGAACTCCACTATCACGCCGTAAAAGAGGCCGGCGTCTATGCGCTCTAAGCCTTCGTCGCTGAAAGTGTCTTGCGTGTACGGTGGATACGGAGCCCCTGAGTAGAGGTTTACTTTCAGCTCCTGCTTACCGAAGAGCCCGACCGACACATAGGGGCCGAACTCCGCCCGCACCGAGTAGCCGGTGAACTCCCTCTTAAACGAAAGCGGGAGCGGCACGTCTACATAGTAAGCCTCTATCGTGTATTCGGCGGTGCCAATGCGTTGGTTACTCGCATTCACCCAATAGATATTCCCTGTGTTTTTGCCGCCCTTTGAGACAAACATCACGCAAGGGTTTAGGCCGAACATGTACGGTATCCCTTGAATATCAACCTCGGATATCGGTATGTCCACAGACAATCCGGCGTGGTACCCGAAGTTGCCGCGGAAAGTGCCGCTACGTCGCCATTCAACGTCTCTACCGAATGTGCTGTACCGCATATACATATCCGAATAATTATACCCAAGGCGAATCCCCACGCCCTGAGCCGACGCATCCGCCCCCAACCCCCCCAGCGCAATGATAATCCCCGCCGCCAAGGCCGCCCCCAGCGCGCCCGCAGTTGCCCGCCCCTTAGCCCCGCGACCCAATCCGTAGCTGCCCGCCTGTGATTCCGACATGAACGACCCCTTTCAAGTGAATGTAATAAAACGTTGTGCATAGTTATAAATTCTGTCCGGCCGTTAGCGCCCCCGCCGAAGCGGATTGCCTGCCTTTTAAGTATACATAATGGTTAGATTCCGGCGCAATATTATTTGTTACAACTTTTTTTCGGCATTTTATTGTTTTTTTTGCTATTGCCGCCTGCCGCATATTATATTGGTATGGCGGGGTTGCTATCCAGCGCCAGCTGTCGGCAGCTTTGGCATATGCGCAAGTAAACGGCGTATACTTGCGCCTCTGCTATGCAAAAAAGCCCGGCAATATAATTCGCGTGATATCATTGCGCCGTATGCACAAAAAGGAATGGGGTCGGCAAAAATGGCTGTAAAGAGATACACAAGCGCACAAATATCCGAGCTACGCGATGAAACGGATTGGGCGCGCGTTAAGAAAACGCGGGACGAGGAGATTGATTTTTCCGATGCGCCCATGGCCACGCCAAATTTGCTGAAACACGCTGTTCGCTTAAACGCGGATACCGCGCCATCAAATAATAAAACGGCGGAGGCCGGCGTTTTCTGCCCCCGCTAACGTAAGGAGTGCCCTGCTACTATGCAAGAAGCGCTTGACGCACAGAGGCTGCGCGAGGTCAAATCGCGGGTGGACAACCTGCGGAGGTATCTTTGACATCGACGGCAAAAAGAACCGGATAATGCAGCTTGAGTCCAAGTCTGCCCAGAGCGGGTTTTGGGACGACGCCGAGGCGGCGCAGAAGCTGCTCAAGAATATCAAGGACTTAAAGAGGGTGGTAGAGCCCTGGGACAAGGCGAACGCCGACGCCGGCGACATCCTAGAGCTATTCGCGCTGGCCACGGAAGAGGGCGACAAGGGGACGCTCGCCGACCTCTGCGCCGCGGCGGGCGAGCTTGAGAAAGAGGTCGCCCGCATCGAGTTCACCCGCAAGCTAAGCGGCGAGGACGACGGCGCCGACGCCATTGTCACAGTCCACAGCGGCGCTGGCGGCACCGAGTCCTGCGACTGGACGGAGATGCTTTACCGCATGTACACGCGCTACATGGAGCGCAAGGGCTACGCGTACAGCGTGCTGGAGGCCTCCCCGGGCGACGAGGCGGGGATGAAGAGCGTTACCATCGAGGTAAAGGGCGAGTACGCCTACGGGCACCTTAAGGCCGAGACCGGCGTCCACAGGCTCGTGCGGATTTCCCCGTTCGACTCCAACGCGCGGCGGCACACCTCGTTCTCCTCCGTATACGCCTACCCGATAATGGACGAGATCGACGACTACGAGATCGACGAGAAAGACATCCGCGTCGACACCTACAGGGCAAGCGGCGCGGGCGGGCAGCACATCAACAAGACCGACAGCGCGGTGCGCATGACGCACACGCCCACGGGGATAGTGGTCTCCTGCCAGAACGAGCGCTCGCAGATGAAAAACAGGTCAACCGCGATGAAGCTCTTAAAAGCGCGGGTTCGCCAGCACTACAAAGAGATAGAGGCGCGCGAGCGGGAATCCAAGCAGGCGGAGAAGAAAAAAATCGAGTGGGGGAGCCAGATACGTTCGTATGTGCTGCACCCCTACAACATGGTAAAAGATCACCGCACCGAGGCGGAGACGAGCAATACGCAGGCGGTGCTTGACGGGGATATAGATATGTTTATTGAGGCGTATTTGCTGTTAAACTAGACGTAGGCCGAAGGCTTTAAAATCAAAGTCTTTAAATTCTTTTAAATCTTTTTCAGACGAAGCCTATAAAAGTCAAATTATTAAAGTCAAATTCTTTTAAATCTTTTTCAGACGAAGCCTACGGCTTCATAACGTGTGGCGGCTAAAGCCGCCACACAAAGTCAAAATCAAAATCAAAATCAAAGTCAAACCCTACTACTTCATCCCCTCGAGCTCTTTCTTCAGCTTTTCTATCTCGGCGTCGGTCGCGCCCGTGTCGCCTTTCTTTATAGCGTCGCGCAAGCCGGAGGTGCCGGCGTTCCTTGTGAAGCGGGCGAGGGCGAACGTTATGTCGTCCCTGACCTGCTCTAAATTGCGGCCAAAGAAAGCCTTGCGCTTGAAGTCGTCCTCAAACTTCATATGCTGGTCTATGGACGACTTGCTCTTGGACTGCGGCGCTTGCAAACTGTCGATGGAGGTTTGGACAACCGATGACTGGCGCGCCTGGCCGAGCTCGTCAACCCTCACGCCCATAGTCTCGTACCCGCTCCTTACGCCCTCGTACTCGTTGCGGCTGTCGTTGAGATCCGACTCGGTAGGCGGCGAGTAGCCGCTGAGCCTTTTTTCCGCTTCGTCGAGCAGCGCGATCGCGCGGGGGTAGTTCTTCTGCATGGCTAAGGCGTAGGCTTGTATCAGGCTGCCCTCGCTCTGAAGAACCGGGTCGGTGGCCGATTTTGCCAGCTCCGCGCCCGCCCTTAAGCAGTCTTCCCACTGGCGCGCCCTAAGGGCGGTCCAGCCGAGGCCAAGAAGCGCGTCTTGGTAGTAGTAGCTGTTTTGGGGCACCCTTCTTAGCGCCGTT
>JAIRUL010000096.1 GCA_031254445.1 Chitinispirillales bacterium | reverse complement strand
GCATACCGCAAGCACGCCTACCAAAAATACGCGCCGTCGCGGATCACGACCGAGGCGTCCATAAAATCAATAAAACGCGGCGACATCGCCGCCCTCCACAAGGCGGCGTTCGGCTCGTGCGACATAATAATCTCCGCCTCCGGTAAATTTGACCGCAACGATATGATATCAAGGCTAAACTCTGTTTTTGCAGCGCCTATAAAACCGCAAGTTCCCGCCCTGCCCGAAATCGCGGTAGCGCCGCAGACGCGCGCGCTCGTCGTCCACAAAGAGATAAGCCAAGCCTACATCCGCATGGGCCTGCCGCTCTTCAAGCGCCCGCACCACGACTATTACGCAGTCTCCCTGCTCAGCTACATTTTGGGCGGAAGCGGGTTCACGTCGAGGCTCGGGACGCGGGTACGGTCCGACGAAGGGCTCACCTACTCCATCCACGCAACCGCCGAGTCAAACTACACGTATCAAGGAACGCTGCACATAGACTTCTATACCAAAACAGCGTCGTTCCCCAAAGCGGTATCCATAGTACTCGAAGAGCTTGACAAAATAGTAAAAAACGGCGTTACCGACGAGGAGTTGGACAACGCCAGATCCGCGCTAATAACCGAGCTGCCCTCCTCATTCCGCTCGCCGGAGGACATAGTGTCGACATATGCGTGGAACGAGTTTTACGGGCGCGCGCCGGATCACTACGCTAAGTATCCCGACGAGTTAAAGAAACTGACAAAAGAGACCCTGCACCGCGCGGCTAAAAAATATATCGCCGCGGATAAAATCACCTACACGATCGTAGGCGATACCGCGGCAATCAACGCGGCGGGGGCGGCGGCGGTTAAGGATGGCTTTTTTGCGTTGGATTCATTAAAGAGCAAGCGAGTGACGGTCGCGGATTCGCTAATAACTTTAAAGTAATTGTTTGCAATTTTATTTAGGAGCGGCGATATGAAAATCGGCATCGTAATCCACACAAACACCGGCCACACCCTCAAGTTCGCTCAGGCAATAAGGGACAAACTGACAGCTAAGGGGCACGAGGTCGACATCACGGGGCTGCGCACCCAAGGGGTGATAAGCAGCGGGATAATCCCCATCGTCAGAACAAATTTCTCCATAAAAAACCCGCCAGACCTCGGCGAGTTCGACGCGGTGCTCATAGGCGGCCCCGTTTGGGCGTTCAAGGCGTCGCCGGTCATCATGAGATACCTTGTCGAGGACGTGCGGACGCTGAAAGGCAAAAAGGCGCTGGCGTTCGTGACAATGGGCGGCGGCGGCGGAGACAGAGCGCTCAGGATGATAAACGAAGAGCTTGAGGCGTCGGCGGCGGACGTGGTTGAGGGGGAAAAGCTGAAGTATTTTTTTAAGTTTAAAGCGGGGGCATTAGAGGCTGCGGTGGAGAGGGTCTGCGAAAAGTTGGGGGCGTAGGGACATCCGCGCCCTATACGGGCGCGAGACCAGTAACGTTAAAAAAACAGCGAGACGCCCATGCATCCTAGGCCTATTCCCGCCATTACCGCACCTACCGTACTAACATTAATGCTACCGCGGATTTCATTCTCGTAGTATGCCGATAGCCGCTTGGAATTGTCATCCTGCGAATAGTGCCTAAAATAGACATTGTTATTCGACAGGCCGACGCAGTAAACCGTCATCCCTACCACCGCTACGCTTACCGCGCTGGCGTTGAAAATGAATCTGGCATTTACGCGGCTCTGTTTTTTTGCCGGCATCCTATCGTCTTGCCGAGCCTGCGCCGGCGTATCGATGTTCCACAGCGCGTTAAACGGCTCGCCTGCTGGTATCGGCATAATGTCATTTCCCCTCACGAGCGACGCGTAACCGTTGTTTTGGAAAGCTACGCCTGCAAGCTCCGCTTTGGCCAACGTATCCCGGATGTTCACCCCGTAAACGCTGTTGCGGATGTCTACGTAGCGCAACCTTACGACCGCCTCGGCGCCGGTCGTTTTTACCCCGTTCCAGTCAAACCCATGCGCCGGTTCTGAGGAACCTGCGGTATCGTTTACAGAGGCCATGACGACACGCTCCCCCGGCGTCCCGTCAACACACAGCTCCCCGGCCACGTCAATTCCGGTAAGCTGATCAAAATACAACACCGCCCCGGCGCGTATGCTGAACGTATCGCCCGCTTGCACCGTGAGCGTTGATTTTACCAAATATTCGCCAACATCAAGAGCGCCGCTAGCGCTGCCTGAGAGCGGACGCTTCTCTCCGGCGCAGGCATCGGATAGGGCTAGCGCAAATAAAAAAAACGCCGAGGCAATAATAGAAAAGATAATACGGGACATACTTCACGCTCCTATGCGTTTAGGGTCAATAATAACGTTAATACAAATAACGGCAGCCGTTATTTTTGTGTGCAACGAAAACGAATTTTGATACGGCGAGATAGCGCCGGGCACAACGAGAGGGAAATTTGGTACAACGAGATAGCTCCGACACAGCAAAATCGACTTCAGGTACAACGAGAACGAAATCTATACAACGCGACAATATCCGCACGGCCAAAAATCAATGCCGTCATCAACAAACACTACACACACTAATATAGTTCACGGGAATAAACCGTGTCAATACACACCGTCAAAAAATACCGCATATTTCCGCCCCGCACCCGCGGCAGCGCCCCGCTCCCCCGTCCGTGCTAAGCCCGTCGGCATCCGTCCTATACCCTTGCCTGCGCATGACCGTCTCGCCGCACTTGGGGCATAGCGTATCTTGAGCCAGATCCACATTGCCGGCGTAGACATACCGCAGCCCGGCTCCGCGCCCTAAGTTAAGCGCCCTGTCGATCGACTGTACGCCTGTGGCGAGCCTATCAGACATGTGATACTGCGGAAAAAAGCGGGAGACGTGCCACGGAGTATCTCTACCCAGCTCATCGGCTATAAACCTTGCGATGCCGGCAAGCTCTTCGTCGGAATCATTCTCGCCGGCGATAACGAGCGTCGTAACCTCAAGCCATATCCCCGCCTCGCGTATCGCTTTAAGCGACTCTAACACCGGATAGAGCGACGCGCCGCAGTGGGTTTTGTAGAAGCCGTCGCTAAACGACTTTAAGTCGATATTGCACGCGTCAAGGTACGGCGCGACAGCATCTATGCACTCTTTAGACATATAGCCATTTGACACAAAGACCGTCTTTAACCCGGCGTCTTTAGCGATTCTTGCCGTGTCAAGAGCGTACTCGAAGAAGACCGTCGGCTCCGTGTAGGTAAACGAGATGCTTCGGCACATATACTTCAGCGCGACGTCAACGACTCTTTGCGGGGGCATTGCTATGCCGCTCTGATCAATCCGCTCTACGTCGTCCTTTCTGAGGCCGGCGGACTGGGAGATGCCCCAGTTTTGGCAGAAAGCGCATTTGAAATTGCATCCTACCGTGGCCACCGAATAGGTCTCGCTTGACGGCAGGAAATGGTAGAGCGGCTTCTTTTCTACGGGGTCGACGTGCTCGGCAATGGCGCGGCCGTAGACGCAGGTACGCAGAACGCCGCCGTCATTGGCCCGCACGGTGCAGATTCCGCGTCTATCGGGGGCGATGCGGCACTTGTGGGCGCATAGCTTGCAAATCACCGCGCCGCCACTAGCCTTATCCCACAATAACGCTTCTTTCATAATAGTAACCCGATCCACTTTCACCTTGGCGGATGCACAACCAATTTTTTTATTTTACTCTTAACAGTCTTTCCGATATTCGACGACGACGCCGTTACTTGGTATAGATAAACGTTCGGCGTCAATAGGTTTCCTTTGCCGTCCATAGGCACCCACGCCTCCCCGTTGCGCGGGTTGCGTATTACCGATAGCAGCCTACCGCCCAAAGAATACACGCGCACCGTGACATTTACGTTTAAGTCGCCAGGGGCGTTTGAGTGGTAGTAGTAGAAGCGCGTTTCGCGACCCATCTTCACGGGGTTCGGCACGTTTATCACGTGGTCTAACTTCAGGTCGGAAGGATCGACAATCTCTAACGCCGCGCTCAGCCTCGACACGTTTCCGAGCAAGTCCTGCGCGCTTATTATCAATTCATAAGTCCCGCCTTTTAGCGAATTCTCCTCAAACGTCAGCGTCGCCGTGCCATGCCTGAAGCTGCCCTCCGAAAATTGCAAGAGGTGGTTGACGCTGCGCTTCGAAAGCGCGCCCTTTACCTCCATTGTAAGCCCTTCGTCGGGACCGGCGCCCATCACATTTATGCCGTTCTCATCCTCTATGCTTACCTCAAGCGTTAGGGGCAACTGCGCGGTGACGCGGTTTCTAACGAAGAGGCCGGCGCGATCCATAGCCTCGGAGTTGTAAATAGGCCTTATGCTGATTTTAGGGCCCAGCGTATCGCTCAGGTTGCCGCTTTGGGAACCCTCAAAGATCAGCCAATCGAGATATCCTGCCCCGGTAAGCGCCTCCCGCTCTTTCCACACATAAGCGGAGACCTTTACGCCCTGTTTTCCAAACGCTAAGTTCATAGGCAAAAGAATCTGCTGCTCGAACGCGCCATTTACAATCGGTATTTTTGCGCTGAAGACAGGCGTGCCCTGCAAACTGTACACCGGATTTGAGAACTTGCCGCCGTCCTTCCTGCGCGCCGAGTCCTGAGGCGGGTTGAAGAGCGTAACGCTCGCGTACGCGCCGCCGCCAAAGCCCTCATCCTGTACGCCGTTTATGTTCATTACAGTACCCTTTATGACAATCTGCTGCATGGCGTTGAGCGCATACAGCGGTATGCCGGCGGTATCGGTAAACGATACGGCGACATTGCGGCCACGGCTAGTAAGCGTTATAGACGGATCGCCCAAAACTACGTAATACCTATTATGGTCATTGATGTACTTAGCCTTCGCTATCGTAAGCGCGCTGCCGAACGAGAGGTTTTCGCCGCTCATTGTGCCAAAGAGCGCGTCAAAAAACGGCAACGCCAAATTTTCGTTGGCGGAGGGGTACACCTCCCTAGCGCTTGCAATCACTGCTATCGCTCCGGCTCCGGGCTGCCTGACAAGCATCGACGCTAAACATACATCGCCAGGCCGGTCAAACTTGGCTATTGAGCAAGAGAATAGGCAAAATAACGGGTATCGCTTTTGGTTGTATAAAGCCGTGATGTCTTCGGTTTTCATAAGCCTCTCGTCCGCCACAAGGTCAATCGCCCCATGCCCAAACCAGTTGACAACAGCGACCCCGTTATTGATCTCGTTTATAAGCGTCCTTGTGGCGGCAGGCTTGTAATACCGGTCGTCCCAAGGGTACTCGAAAAGGTAGACTTTCCTTTGATCAACATCAGGCCGCCTACCCGTAATAACTTTGGACACTTTTTCGGACGAAGACACGTGGTAATCCTTGCTGCCGTCCATTTTCGCGCCTTGCTGGTCGTCGTCGGCGGCTAAGAGCACCCTGCCGCGCCACGCATCGAACTCGGCAACGCGCGGATCCTCCGTCTCTATGATTTTCCCCACCATGTCAAACGCCTCCATCGAATTTCTAGCCGGCAGGCGCCCCAAAAAGTAATAACCGTTGTGCTGAGACCCCGGATGCAACGACGCGTCAAAGAAAACATAAAAATCGTCGCTTATCCCATTGTTGATGTACGGCACAGGCATAAAGTTGGCAACGCGTGAAGAAATGTTCTTGTAGTCGTAGTGCCCGGCGCCAAAGAGCGTCACATACGAGAATAGGCTGCCGTCACGCCAATTTCCATACACATAATACAGAAAATTCCTAATCGCGGCCGGATCCGTGTTCCCACCGCCAAATTGGTTCAATATGTCGTTAAGCAGCACAACTTTGGGGCTAGTAAAACCCATGCCAAACTTGTGCTCGGCGAGCTTAATCGCGGCGCTTAAAAACTCCTCGTGCGTGATAATCAAAAAATCCGTGGCGTTGTCAGGGTTGCGGAGATCGCGAATCTGATAATTGCCGTTCACCACGCTACGGCTGTCGATTTCGACGAGGGAATCGCTGTAGTCGACGATGTCTTTCTCAAGCATCGCCATATACCTTGCGCCACGATTGCCGGCATCGCTCCACTCATACGACCTAGCCCTTACCGTGTCTACGAGCGAAACGCTTAGGTCATTTGCCAAAACGCGGACAATGTACGCAAGGCCGCCGCCATCCGCCCTGGAAAGCCTATAGCGAGCTGTATCGGCGCCGGTAGATGAAAAAATCTCAAGCTTGCCAGCCGCGTCGGAAAGGGCAAGCGTACGCCCGTAACGCACATGAATGGCGTTCAGCTCGTAATAGGCTGATGGGTTATCGACGCGGCCGCTGAATTTTATGACGAGATCCTTTGAACGCCAATCCGCCACGTCAACCTGCTGGTTGCCGCAGCTTGAGCAAAGCCACTTCGTGCCAAGCTCCGCGCTTATGGAACCGTAAGACAGCGATCCGCTGCGAAACATTATCGACCCCGGCACTCGTTCGTCAATCCCCGGCAAATCCAACCGTATCGTGGTGTCCATCCTGCTCGGCGTAAACCTCCTCCACGCCCATTCGAGCCCGCCCTCATGGTTGTTGTCGGCCTGCGATTCTACCTGCGGCGTTCGGAGGTACATATTGTTCTCAAACGTCTCGCGCACAACCCCGCCGCCGTACTGCGGTTGGTCGAAACGCTCCATCTTCGCGCCGGCGCCGTCCTTCACCGCAAGCCAATAGGTGCGCGCGTCGTCATAGCGGTTTATGCTGAAACTAAACTGCCGCGTGCCGGCGTTGTAAGCCCAGCCGGACGCGCCGGCAACATACGCGACAACATAATCATTGTCGTCAACAACGCCGTTCCCATTCAAATCGTAGCGCATGGCCGGCAGCTCGTAAATGCCCGGCGGGATATCGTTCGCAGGCGGCACAAGCACGTCCATCTCGCCCCTTGCCGACGCATAGAGGGCTACCGAGGCGATAGGCACGCTAGAACCAAAAATTTTCCGGATAGCGGAACCGCGGATTTTTATCAGCGAGTTCTCGTTAGTCAATCCCTCGTTCAGGTTTTTATTGCCGTCGCCTACCTTAAACATCGCAAGCTTCTTATCAAACGCAAGCGGATACGGGGCTATTTGGCCATCCGCCGCCTTGCGCAAACCGCTTGATTTGCCCTCCTGCCACCCCTGCGCCACGCTAAAATTCAAAAACAGCCGCTCCACAATGCGCTCAAACTCGCCGCGCGGACGCCACGTCTCGCCGGTATGCGCCGCCGCCGGAAAATCTATCACTACGCGGGCGCGCTTAAGCAGCTGAACCCTCCCCTGCCCCATGTCGTGAACAGGGCGCAGGAGGAGGTGGGCGGCGCGGTAATCCCGCATCATGCCGTAGAGCGGCTCGCTCACCCAGCGCGACACAAATACCGGCGCGGCCGAATCGGGGCCGCCGGTATGCTTTCGCAACGGGTTGTTCAGGCGGACGGACGACACCTCCTCGGGCGTAACCGACACCCGCACCGCGCCGCGCGCGGGCGCGCCGACGTGGATCGAATAGGCCGGAATAAACGCCGAACCGGAGTGGCCGGTAGGCACATGGCCGCCGTCATAGGAAATGCTTGTTTGATTGCCGCCGACTGTCGCCGTATCAAAGTTAGCGAGCTCCCAGCTCAATACGACGCGCGACGGCGTGCTCTCGACGACCCTAACGGCCGCGAACGCCGACGCGCAAGACAACAGCGCGAAAATGACGAACAAGCGCGCCAAGCCCGCTATTCTACGCGGCATCCCTATCCCCTGCATGTGCGCGGCATCGTAGCCGATATTTGAGTAGATTCTATCCACTCCATAAAAATACTATATTTCGCAGCGATACGGGCGGAAAAATTTTGGAAATTAAGCGCGCGGCGTTGCCCGCCGCGCACAGCGTTCAATTCCGCACACAGCGCACCGACAAGCCGTAATCCTTATCGTGCTTGGCCTCAAAGACGTTCTCATTGTATTGGTACATATACCAGTAGTACGCATAGCCACCTGCGGCCTCCGCCGCGCTCCACCAATACCCGTTGCCGGATTGAGTGAAGCGCCCGTCGATGTCGCGGTAACCGCCCGGCGTTGCCGAAAAACCGAAATCGTTGGTGCCGGCCACATCGTAACCCTCAACCTTCCAACCGCTTGCCGATTTAAGGTTCGTGCCCACATAACCGTAATAGCGCACACTGTCCACAATATACGCGTTGCCGTTGCCGCCTATCCCTATTACCTCCTCCACCTCGCCCGCCCCGCCGCCGGCGGCGGCCATCAGGTCATTCCAGTCGCCCCTGCCCGGCAAACGCCAACCGCTCGGGCAAGCGCGCGTCGCGGC
>JAIRUL010000095.1 GCA_031254445.1 Chitinispirillales bacterium | reverse complement strand
CCGCCCCGTAACGCCGCGATCCCCGTGGAGCCGTATTTTTTCGACGGCGGCCTTGACATACTCGTTGCAAAATGCTATTTTTACCTTATCTCTACGGTATCAATGCGGCAACGCTATGTATACCCCACCGTTTTTAGGTGAAATCTCGTCGTTTCGGTTGTGTCTACACGGCGTCAAATGCCGTATCAATACACGCCAACAGCTTTACCCCGGCGCTCTCTCGTCGTTCCTGCTGTATCAATGAAAAATGGGCGGATATATATCCGGCCCTACCGTTGTCTAATTTCCATAAAATCTATTTCCGCCGACAATGCGGAGAGATGGGAGCTATTTATTGCTATGTGCGTAAGAAAAAGCAAGACGCCCAATCCCCGCCGCACCCCCGAATTCCTCCCGCCGATCGTCGATGTCGTCTTCAAGCTGCTCTTCGGCGACGAGCGGCGCAAAGGCATCCTCGCCGCGTTCCTGACCGCTGTGCTGGGGTTCAAAGTCCTCGCCCGCGACATAACGCTCCTAGACCCGCACCTAAAGCGCGAACACCTCAAAGACAAGCAGAGCGTGCTTGACGTCAAGCTGCGCCTACGCAGCAAAAAATTAGTCAACATCGAAATGCAGGTGGAAAACAAAAAAGACATCCGCAACCGCGCGGAATACTATATTAGTAAGTGGATAGCCGGACAGCTCGAAGAGGGCGACAAATACAACAAGCTCGCCCCGACTGTGATGATCCTCGTCTCCAAGCACACCATGCTGCCGGAGACAAAGGAGTACCACAGCGAGTTCGGGACGCTGGAAAAGACCAAACACTTCGAGCTCCACGGGCTGAAGACGATCCATGTCCTAGAGCTGTCAAAGCTGCCCAAAAACAGCAACAGCCGCCTCGTGGACTGGCTCAGGTTCATAAACGCAAGCAAAAAGGAGGACTTTGTGACGCTAGCGCAAGAATGCAAGCATTTAGCCAAAGCCCTAAACGCGCTCGCCAACACCAGCGCCAACGCCGAAGCGAGGGCATTCTACGAAGACCGCCTCAAAGCCGCAAGGGACAAATCGTCGGAGCTGGACTACGCCAAAGACGAAGGCCGCGCGGAAGGACGGACGGAAGAACGGGCGGCGGCGAAAAAGCGCCTGAAAGACGCTATAGCTGAGGAACGAAAAGCGGCGGCTAAAACTCTCGCTGAGGAACGAAATCTCACGGCAAAAGCTATGGCCGTCGAAGGGATAGACGCCGAAACCATCGCTAAAATTATGGGGGTAAGGAAAACGCCATGACGCTCGCGCAAGAATGCAAGCGCAGGGGCTATAACGCATATTTGGGGACGGGGCTAATGCCGGCATGTTCTTTAAAGCCTATAAAAGTCAAATTCTTTTTTTCAGACGAAGCCTACGGCTTCATAACGTGTGGCGCAGAGCCGCCACACAACGTCAAAGTCAACGTCAACACGCCGTACCCCGCCGCCTTTTACTTTGACTTTGTGTGGCGGCTTTAGCCGCCACACGTTATGAAGCCGTAGGCTTCGTCTGAAAAAGATTTTTAAGGCTTTGACTTTAAAGTTTTAAAGATTTTAAAGACTTTGGCTTTACAGGCATTCTCCCCGCCCGAAAAAATAATTCTTTTTTCTTGCATTGCAGAGCGCCGTAATATATGTTGAATAGTTGTGGCATCCCATAGGCACAGCCCTAGGGGAAACATATACATTGCAAAAAGAGGAGCGGTGATGACGGCCGGGTTGACTACGCTTGTTCTATTATTCATATTGTTGTTTACCATGTTTCAGGCAAAAACCCACGGAAACATGACCCCTATGCCTATACTTAAAAACTACTGCTTGTATTTCTTTAACAATACTAATACCCCCCCCGAAACTTCCTACAAACCAACCACTTTTAGTGCCCCCCCCCCCCCCGCAAAATTGCCCTCTACGAGCGTTTAGAGGCTCTCTACGGCCTGTTTATCGACAAAATACCCTTTTTGCTACCCCTCAGCGCATATGCGCCAAAACGCCGTTTAATGCGCTTTTACGGGCATTGTGCAGAACGCCGTTTTTTGCATTGTCTAGTTATGTTTATATTTATACAAACAACCATACCAACACAAACAATGAAACGGCTTAGACCATGCCAAAGAAAAACGCAATGAAAAGAATTGCCCAAACCCTGCTGCTCCTCGCCCTTAGCGCGGCGGCGGCTTTCGCCCAAGGCCAAGAGCTGCCCCGTATCGCCGTCTACGTTACAGGCGACGTCCCCGACAACGAGAAGAAAGCGCTCGGCACGCGGATGCTCGCCTCCTTAGTCAACAGCGGGCGCTACAAGGGCATCGAACGCTCAAGCTCCTTCCTCGATGAAATAGACAAGGAGCAGACAAAACAGCGCAGCGGCGCGATAGACGACAGCCAGATAAGCGAGCTGGGCAAGCAGTTCGGCGTCAAGTTCGTCTGCATCGCCGACATCACCCCCGCCTTCGGCTCCTACCAAGTCTCAGCCCGCATCGTGGACGTCGAGACGGCCGAGGTCGCTTTCATCGGCGAGTCCGCAAGCCCGCTCAAGACGATTGACGACCTCACGCAGGTCTCCAACGCCGTGGCCAAAATCATGTTCGGCGAACAGCCGGAACCCGCTGCCGCTACGCCTGCCGCAGCCCAGCCCGCGCCCAAGCCGAAAATAGGGTTCAGCGCGGGGGGCGGCGCGCTCTTTTCGGGCGACTTCGGCGGCGGGATAACGTGGAGCGGCGCGGACGGCGGGCAGATAAAAATGCCGTGCCTCGGCGGCGGGGCGTTCCTCTTCTTCGACGCCGCCTACGCCGAAGCGCTCGTCGCCTACTACGCCGGGGGCGGAAAGTGGAAAAGCCCAAATTATCCCCAAAACCTGCCCGATATGAGCCGCTCGTCCATAAACATCGGCGCGTTCGCCAAGTACCCTCTAGCCATAGGAAAAATCAAGGCGTTCCCGCTGGCCGGTATCGAATACGAAGCGTCTATCTCCGGCAAGCTGACCGGCGAGGGCAGGAGCGATTACCTGTTCGACGGCTTATATGGGCGCTCCAAAGCGGGAGACCTCAGCGCGCTGTGGGTCAAGCTCGGCGGCGGGGCCGACATAGACTTAAACGAGACCGCGTACCTGCGCGCCGAACTGCTCTACGGGGCGAGAACGGCAAACGCGTTCGAGAGGTCGGAGGGACCGGAGGATGGCGCTAAGGCAAGGCTTGGGCACGGGCTGACGATCAGGGCGGGCGCGGGGGCGCGGTTTTGATTGGGCAACGGCAGGGCGGCTAACTAATGAAAAACCACAAACATACGGAGGGAATTATGAAAAAATCTGTACCGGACGGCCAAAACAAAAAGCGCCTTAGCCTGCGCGTGTGCGCGCTGCTCGCGGTTGGAGCCGCCGTAGCAGCGGCGGTTGTCTTTGTAGGGTGCGACGACAGCGGGATTAACAACGGGCCAAGCGGCAAGGTGGGCGCGTTTCTCGATAATAGATATCCCCAGACAGGTAAAATCGCCGGGCCAACTCTCCACGACAGCAGAGACGGTAAAAGCTACCGCACGGTAAAAATCGGCCGCTTAACGTGGATGGCGGAGAACCTTAATTTTGCAATTACTGCAACGAGTACGGATAGTAGTTGGTGTTACGGCAGTGGCTCTGATAGTTGCGTTAAATACGGTAGGCTGTATGATTGGAACGCTGCGATGAAAGCTTGTCCAAGCGGCTGGAATCTGCCGGATACGGCAGAATGGAGAATTTTGGTGAACTATGCGGGCGGTTGGGAAATTGCGGGGAAAAAGCTTAAATCAAAAACGGGTTGGGGTGATCACAATGACGAGATCGGTAATGGGACTGATGAATTCGGCTTTTCGGCCCTGCCGGGCGGCGGCCGCAACTACGGCGACGGCAGCTTCTACGATGTCGGCCGCTACGGCGACTGGTGGAGCGCCACGGAGTACGGGAGCGGATTCGCGTACGGCTGGCTCATGGACGGCAACTACGACCTCGTGTACGAGTACTCCAACAGCAAGAGTAACGGGCACTCGGTGCGGTGCGTTGCCCAGGACTGAAGCGTCGAGCGGTAGCCGCAAGGCCACCGCTTGGCGCCGCCCCCAGCCGCTTGCGGCATGGGGCGTTGCGTTCAGGATTAGCAGCGGCGGATGTGCCACATTTCACATTAGACGATGCCTTAGAAAGGAGGTGCGGGTGTCGGGGTCGGGGGTAGTGGGGGGGAGGTCGGGTATGGCAACAAATTCATTCTAAAACCTACAAAAAGGGAGGCGTTTATGTTGTTTGATTCAGATGGTAAAATGATTGAGGATTCGCGTCCGATTGGTGATATCGGCATATCATTAGAAACGCAGAATGCAATCAAAAATTGTTTTTTAGGTAGTGTATTGGCTAGCACTAAGCTACTACCGAATGATTCATTCTCTATCAAAAAATTGTTTGGCGGTAAAAATGGCGATTGGTCCGAAACGCCGCTGCAAGAGCTATATGACCATTACGCACGTCTCGGTAACGATGAGACGACTGCAATGGACAACGCGAGAAAAGATGCTGGGAAGTTACTTAAAACTCTTTTGATTAAATTGGAAAAGAGGAGTTTCAGAGTAAAGAAAATTCATCAACAGGGCCACGATGTTAATGAATACTGTTTAATAATAAACGAGGAATGATTATCATACAACGTGGTATTGCGATTATCCACAAATTAGCGTACCCCTCCGTCAGGGCAAATATCCGCAAATCCCCCTGACGGGGGTCTTTCCTGCGGCCCCGCCTTACCCCGCCCGTCCCCCGCCTCCTTTTGGGGCCTTTGGTTTCGCTAAGCCCTGCCGATCGAAAAAAGTATATTTTTGTATTCGGATTTTTATTATATTTATGGCATAGGGGGCGTATCAGATAAATGAAGATATATTTTGACGCATGCTGTTACGGGCGGCCTTTTGACAATCAAAGCGAGCCGGGCAACGCGGAGGACACGGTCAACCTTGCAGAAATCGTAGGCGCGTGTAAAATTGCCGGGCATCTTATCGTCGGAAGCCGTGTGGTAGCATACGAGATAGATCGGAATCCAAAGATTGTTGAGCGGGCGGCAATCAAGGAACTTTACGATAAAACCGTTGACGACGACAGCGTCACTGCCTCGGCAGAAGTCGCAATGCGGGCGGAGGCATTGCAGGGCGAGGGAATAAAACTTATGGACAGCTACCACCTTGCCGCCGCTGAGGCTGCGGGCGCCGATGTTCTGGTAGCTGTAGACAAGGGCTTTTTACGTGTTTGTAGAAATAAAGGCCTAAGCGTGGTAAGGGTAACAAACCCGTCAACATTTCTGGAGGAGGCGAGGCGATGGCCGCTGCAGCAGTAGATGTCGGCAACGCATTTGAGATTCGGATGGCCGGGCTGCAAGCGTTAAACCGCGCTCTAGGAGAGGAGGGCGCAAAGGCGTTTTTGACGCAATGGAGCAATGCGGGGAGCGATTTTTTAAAGGGGCGCGAGGAGTTGAATGCGACGCTGACGAACAAGGAGGTAATGGAGGGAATCCTCGCGTTGCAGGCGAAAGGCGGCGCGTCGGCGACCCCTGCGGT
This sequence comes from Chitinispirillales bacterium, assembly GCA_031254445.1. Lineage (GTDB taxonomy): Bacteria > Fibrobacterota > Chitinivibrionia > Chitinivibrionales > Chitinispirillaceae > GUT77. The sequence goes on along the minus strand of JAIRUL010000095.1, from coordinate 4,633 downwards.
GGAGGCGTCCCCAAATTTAGCGTAGCCCTCCGTGTTAAGGTTGGCTCTAAACCTCAGCCTATCGTTGCCGCGGGCGATCGCGGTTTCCGGCGCGTCGGCGTAATTTGCGGCTGTTCGCAAGATGTTTCAGGCCTTGGGGCCGGAGAGGATTATCTTGTTGGCCTCGCCTATGCCGCCTAAAACGTTTAGTTGTGGTTTGGCGAGACGGTCTCCTGAGAAAACGCCGCTCTATCTGCCGAGAGTTCCCAGCTTGTCAAGTCTTTTGCCGCGCCTTTTTCCACCGACACGATGACGTATGAGTAAAACGGCAGCGCGTGCTCTTTGTCGTAGCCGGAGGGCGCGGCCGGGTGGTCGGGGTGCGAGTGGTAGAAGCCGACGACATCGAGCTTTAGGGAGCGGGCGGCCATCTCGGCGCTGAGCATGTCCTCCGGCGTGATGAGGAAGCGGTGGTACTGTTCGCCGTCTTCGCGCGAGTTGATAATCGCTTGGGCGAGCTTTACCGTTTTTGTTCCTGCGTCGTCAATAGAGCCGATGAGGACGCCGCAGCATTCGTTGGGGTAGGCGGAGGCGCCGTCGTTGCGTATGGTGTTCTCTTGTTCATTGGGGAGGATGAGCATCACAAGTCCCTCCACAGCGGCTCCGACATATAGCGATACCCGTTATCGCACAATATGGTCGCAACCCGCGCCCCGTCGGGCAGCGTTTTCGCTGCCTCTACGGCCGCATGGACGTTCGCGCCGGAGCTTACGCCTACGAAGATTCCCTCTTCCGCCGCCAGCCTTCTTGCCATTTTGTAGGCGTCTTCTGTCTTGACTTCTATGGTTGAATCGGCTACGCTTTCGTCGAAAATTTTGGGCCTAATGGTCGCGCCCATGTGCTTCATCCCCTCTAGGCCGTGGAAGGGGGAGTTGGGCTGCATGAGCACTATGTGTATTGACGGGTCGAAGCTCTTTAGCCTTTTAGCCACGCCGGTAAACGTCCCCGACGTTCCCGTTCCGGCTACGAAGTGCGTCGGTTTGCACTGCGTGTAGAGCTCTACGCCGGTGGCGTCGTAGTGCGCGTTTACGTTTTCGAAGTTGTCGTACTGGTTCGGGAAGAAGTATTTGTCCGGTTCGCGTTTCGCAAGCTCCACGACGGCCAGATACGCGCCGTCCGAGCCTTCGAGGGGGTCGGTTTCCACCAACTCCGCGCCGTAGGCCCTCATTAGTTTTTTGCGCTCCGCGCTGGCGTTTGCGGGCATGAAGAGCTTTACCTTGTATCCGAGCGCCGCGCCGAACATGGCGTAGGCTACGCCTGTGTTGCCGCTTGTGGAGTCTAGTATCGTCTTGCCGCGCGTTAGCTGCCCCGTGCCGATCCCGTGGAGCATCATCGCCTTCGCGGCCCTGTCTTTTACGGAACCGCTTGGGTTAAGGTACTCGGCCTTGGCGAAGACGGAGGCGCCGCTTGCGCCCCGCGTTATGTTTTTCAGTTCTACCACGGGGGTGTTGCCCACCGCGTCGAGAATGCTATATGTCATAGCTCCAAAACTCCATCTGGTCTAGTTCCACGTGCGCGGAAACGTTGCGGTTGTTTTTATATTGCAACTCTGGGTTTTTCACGCTAACTCTGGTATTTTCGGGGACGGACTTGACGACAAACGCGTTGCCGCCTATCACCACGCCCTCGCCGACTATGGTGTCGCCGCCCAGTATTGACGCGCCGGAATAGACGGTAACGTTGTCGTTTATCGTCGGGTGGCGCTTTAGCCCCTTTATGTCCTGCCCGCCCTTGGTGGAGAGCGCGCCGAGCGTTACGCCTTGGTACAGCTTCACGTTGTTGCCTATCACGGTGGTCTCGCCGATAACTATGCCCGTGCCGTGATCCATAAAGAAGTACTTGCCTATCGCCGCGCCCGGGTGGATGTCGATGCCGGTAACGCTGTGGGCGTGTTCGCTCATTATCCTCGGGATGAGCGGCACGGAGAGCAGGTAAAGCTCGTGCGCAATCCTGTGGATCATCCCAGCGTAGATGCCCGGGTACGATATGATTATCTCCGCCTTGCTGTACGCCGCAGGGTCGCCGCTGTAGGTGGCCTCGACGTCCGTGTCCAGCACCTCTTTTATGGCCGGTATCCTCGACACGAAGCGGCGCGTTATCTCTAGGGCGACGCCGTCCACCTCCTCCTGCGCGCTCTCCTTGTACCGCGCGTCGTACCGCAGGGCGAGTTCCGTCTGAACCATGAGGTCGTTCGAGAGCTCCTCGAGCATGACGCTCAGCTTATTCTTGTAGGATGTGCCGCGTATGTTGCCGCTCTCGAAGACCCCCGGGAAGAGGATGTGCTGAAGCTGCGCGAGCATCGCCACGATAACCGGTTTTACCGGCTGCTTAGGCATCTCCCGCTGCTTGTTCTCGAAGCTGCCGAGGATGATCCCGGCCACCCGCTCGATCTCGCCCACTATCTGCTGCATACCCGCCGCCCTTTAACACATATATGTTTACTGCGTTTAATATGGTATAAAGATAATATCGGGGGGGCGGGGCTGTCAAGGGGTAGGCGGATTTTTTTTAAAAGGGGGCCGTTTGGGGGGTGCGGCGATTGCCTGCAATCCGGTGCAAAATAAAAAGTCTGTCAATGCTTTGACCGCTTTTCTGCATCCAAATAGTATATTAACTAAAAAGGAGGCTTTTATGGCGCAGACTAAAACCAAACACATGGATCCCGCGTGGGAAGCGTGGGAAAAGACCTTGCCGGAAGTCGATTACCCGCCGGAAGTCGTGGCGCGGTGGGAGCGTGAAATTGAAATCGCCAGGGCTCAAATAGCGACCGGAGAGCTGGCGCCGCAAACTGTCGCCGACTTTTTTACCGAGCTTGAAGCCGAAATAGAGCGTGAGCGTGGCAACGGTGACGCCCCCCTGCTTCGCCTTGCCTGAAAATTTTTAATTTTTTCCTTGCGCCGTAGACGGCGATGATCTATATTGTATGCGTATGGCATTATTGCGGGCGGTTCAGCGGCGAATGAATATGAGCGTGGATACAAACAGGCACTGCCTATAATACTGCATCGCATGAAAATAAACGATCTTGTTTGGGCAAAAGACGGTGACGGTATTTTTCGCTTGGGGCGTATAACAAGCGAGTGGTATTATTACTCGTCACAAGCGAACGCTGATAACGAAATTTTTAATGCTCGCAAATGTGAGTGGCACAGCGTAGGAGGACAAGATGTTGTACCGCAAGGGATTAAAGATTCTTTTAAGCAATCCACGGTAGCAAGTATTAACGCGGATATGGCAATAGAGTTCTCACAGTTGATTTATAACGCGATAACCAAGAATACGTTTTATGAGGCGTTCTTGGAGGCTAACAACCTATCAACTGATGATAACCGTGTACGAGAACATTGGCATGAGCAATACAAAAGGTTCCAAATATGACAAAGACACATCTCGCAACCCTATGCGTAGCGGCGCTATTAGCGCCCTGCGCATCAATCGGTCAAACGTCAACCAAAGCGGCCTTGGTGAGCCTTGACGAAGCCCTCGTCAACGCGGTCGAAGACATCGGTTCTAAGGTGCAGGGTAAGGTTGAGATTGCCATAGTGGAACTAAAGGCGCCCACAGACGAGGCATCGGATTTTCTTATCGCCGAACTCTCCGCGCACATGATCGCGAGCGGAAAATTCAATGTTCTCGCACGGGGCAAAATGCTTGTGCCGATAAACGAGGAACACAAGCTCCAAATGTCGGGGCTCGTGAACGATAGCTCTGCGGTCGGCGTCGGCCACCACTTAGGAGCCAAAGTGGTAACTACCGGTACGCTCACCTGCTTTGCCGGGTTCAGCCAACTCAGGGTGAGAGCCATAGATGTGAAAAGCTCGCAGGTACTCGCCATGTATACGGCGAGGATTAAGCCTAAAGACAAAATCTTGGCTGGCATTTTGCGATTGGACGGCACCAAATTTACAGCAATAACAGACGAGGCGCTTGCGCATCTTAACAATGGCGATGCGCTGTTTAGGGCAGGGAAACTTGATGAAGCGATTCGAGCGTTTGGCCAAGCGTTGGCTGTAAACAGAAAACTAGCGGAGGCGTATCTTTATCGCGGCTTTGTGTATGCCGTAAAGGGCAACTATGACCAAGCCATCGCGGACTTTAACGCCGCTTTGAAAATTAAACCGGATTACTACGAAGCTCTGAGCATTCGCGGCGTGGCCTATGCCAAAAAGGGCGACTACGACAGAGCCATCGCGGACTTTAACGCCGCTTTGAAAATTAAACCGGATTACGACGAGGCTCTGAGCAATCGCGGCAATGTCTATAGCAAAAAAGGCGACTACGACAGAGCCTTCGCGGACTTTAGCGCCGCTTTGAAAAATCAACCGGATTGCTACGATGCTCTGAACAATCGCGGCGTGGCCTATTTCAACAAGGGCGACTATGACAGAGCCATCGCGGACTATAACGCCGCTTTGAAAATTAAGCCGGATTACTACGATGCTCTGAGCAATCGCGGCTATGTCTATTTCAAAAAAGGCGACTACGACAGAGCCATCGCGGACTTTAACGCCGCGTTGCGAATTGGGCCGGAGTACTACGCGGCTCTGAGCAATCGCGGCAATGCGTATTCCAACAAGGGCGACTACGCCAGAGCCCT